>JAFPZD010000160.1 GCA_017417465.1 Prevotella sp.
AACTCCAACAACAGGTCGTCGCGGAGCGACGTTCTTCATCCTACTTCACCTCCCAGATGTCGTTGGTCTCGAGGAGTTCCATGAAGTTGTGGTACTTCTTCTGGGCCGAGACCTCGGCGAGCTGCTGGTGAACAGCCTGGTCGTAGGTGGGAGCAGCCACGTCGCGGATGACGCCGAGGGCGATGGGGAATCCCTGCTCGGGCGACATCATGGCGAGCTTCAGCTGCAGGGTGTCGTCCTCGCAGTGGGCATCGTGGACGAGGACGTCGTCGAGGGTGTAGCCATCCTTGCCAATCTCGACAACCTTCAGGCCGAAGCCCTGCTGCACGAGGCCGTACTCGTTGTTCTCGCCGAAGACGAGCTTCTCGCCGTGGCGCACGTAGATGGCGTTCTTGCGGCGACCCTCGTTGTTGTAGACCAGGTCGTGGCAGTGGTCGTTGAAGATGACGCAGTTCTGCAGCACCTCGGTGACGGCGGCACCCTTGTGCTCGTAGGCGGCCTTCAGCACGGCAACGCTCTCCTTGGCGTCGGTGGCGACGCAGCGGGCGAAGAACTTACCACGGGCGCCGAAGCAGAGCTCAGCGGGGCGGAAGGGGTCCTCGACGGTGCCGTAGGGCGACGACTTCGAGACGAAGCCACGGGGGCTGGTCGGCGAGTACTGGCCCTTCGTGAGACCGTAGATGCGGTTGTTCAGAAGGATGATGTTCAAGTCGATGTTACGGCGCATGGCGTGGATGAAGTGGTTACCACCGATGGCCAGTCCGTCGCCGTCGCCGCTGATCTGCCAGATGCAGAGCTTGGGGTTGACAACCTTGGCGCCAGTGGCAATGGCGGCCGCACGACCGTGGATGGTCTGCATGGCGTAGGTGTTCACATAGTACGGCAGACGGCTGCTGCAGCCGATACCGCTGATGACGGCCATCTCGTGAGGGGCAACGCCAGTCTCGGCCATGGCCTTGTGGAGGGAGGCGAGGAAGAAGTGGTCACCGCACCCCGGACACCAGCGCGGCTGTCCTTTCTTGTAGTCAGAAGCCCCCCACCTGCTCCCCCCTTGGGGGGAGGGATTGATAGATTTGCTATTGATATTTGTTTCCATAATCATAAATGTTCTTCTATTGTTTCTATTACCTTGTTAATATCTCCTATTACCTCTTCATTTGTGAATCTGACGACTGTGAATCCTTGTTGTTCCAACCACTGCTGACGTGCTTCGTCGCTTTTCTGCTGTTCCGGCAAACTGTGGTAGCCTCCATCTATTTCGATCACCAGCCTTGACGGGATACAGACAAAGTCTGCTATGTAGTCGCCTATGATGTGCTGTCTTCTGAATGGTTGTCCTAATTGCCGTTCTTTCAGATACTCCCACAAGACGGCTTCGGCTTCAGTGGGCTTTTTCCTGTTTTCTTTGGCATAAGCTTTCAGCATTTCATACCAGCAGGGGTCGGCTGTCTTGAACTTAAAGTCCTTGTCGGTCATTCACGGTAGTTATCGTTGCTGAGGTAACTATTCCTCCCCCAAGGGGGAGGTTAGGAGGGGGCTAAAGCTGTTGACCAGTTCGCTGACCACGAACGGTTGGCCCTTCACCTGGTTGAACTGGGCGGGCACGAAGCCGTCGACCTTGGAGCGGAGATAGGCAGCCAGCTGACCGAGGTTCTGTTCGGCGACCACCACCTTATTATATTTAAGGAGCACGTCGGCCGTGTTCTTCGGCAGCGGGTTGATGTAGCGGAACTGTGCCAGTGCCACACGGTGACCCTGGGCGCGCAGCTCCTCCATGGCCGAGTAGAGATGGCCGTAGGTGGAGCCGAAGCCCACGATGAGCAGGTCGGCATCGTCCTTGTCGCCCTCGACGACGAGGTCGGGGACGGGGATGCGGGCCACCTTCTCGGCACGCAGGCGGCACATCTCGTCGTGCACCTCGGGGTCGGTGCTGATGGCACCCGTGCGGCCGTCCTTCTCGAGTCCGCCGAGGATATGCGTGTAGCCCTCCTGTCCGGGGATGGCCCAGTAGCGCACCTTCGTCTCCTCGTCGCGGAAGTAGGGCGTGTAGTGGTCCTTCATCTCAGGTGTGACGTAGTGGGGCTGAATCTTTGGCAGGTCGTCCATCGACGAGGGCAGGCGGAAGGCGCCGCTGCCGTTGGCAATGAAGGCATCGGTGAGCAGCACCACGGGCGTGAGGTGCTCAAGCGCCATCTTGGCGGCGTCGAAGGCGGCATAGAAGCAGTCGGTGGGGCTGGTGGCGGCGATGACGGGCATGGGGCTCTCGCCGTTGCGTCCGTAGAGGGCCTGCAGCAGGTCGGTCTGCTCGCTCTTCGTAGGCAGGCCGGTGGAAGGTCCGCCGCGCTGCACGTCAATGACGACGAGGGGCAGCTCGTCGATGACGGCCAGGTTCATGGCTTCCGACTTCAGGCAGATGCCGGGGCCGCTGGTGCTCGTGGCTGCCAGTGCGCCGGCGAAAGAGGCGCCGATGGCCGATGCGCAGCCGCTGACCTCGTCCTCACACTGCACGGTGATAACGCCGCACGACTTGTGCTTTGCCAGCTCGTGGAGGATGTCGGTGGCAGGGGTGATGGGATAGCTGCCGAGGAACAGGCGCAGGCCGGCACGCTCGGCAGCGGCGATGAGTCCGTAGGCCGTGGCTTTGTTGCCAGTGATGTCCATGTAGCGTCCGGGCACCTTCTCTTTCGACTCGATGCGGTAGGTGGCGGGCACGCTGCTGTGGGTGTTGTGGCCATAGTCGAAGCCGGCCTGAATCACCTTGATGTTGGCCTCGGCGATGGCGGGCTTCTTGGCGAACTTCTCGCGGAGGAAGTTGTTTACAAGCTTCAGGTCGCGGTTGAAGAGCCAGCAGACGAGTCCGAGGGCGAACATGTTACGGCACTTCAGCATGGCCTTGTTGTCCATGCCCGAGTCTTCCAGCGCACTCTTCACCATCTGCGTCATGGGGCAGGCGACCACGCGGTCGGCATCGATGCCCATCTCGCCAAGGTAGTCGGCCGTTTTGAACTGGGCCTTCTCCAAGTCCTTGGGTCCGAACGAGTCGGTGTCGATGATGATGGTGGCCTGTGGCTTAGCATAGCGCAGCTGCGTCTTCAGCGCCGAGGCGTTCATGCATACCAGCACATCGCAAAGATCGCCGGGGGTGTACACTTTGCCCGAACCGATGTGTACCTGAAATCCGCTCACACCGTTGAGCGAACCTTGCGGGGCGCGGATGTCGGCAGGGTAGTCGGGGAACGTTGAGATGCCATTGCCAACGGTGGCACTGACCGTCGAGAAGATGTTGCCGGCCAGCTGCATGCCGTCGCCGGAGTCACCAGAAAAGCGAACGACCACTTGGTCGAGCTCTTTCACTTCCAATTTTTCTGTCATAGATTATAGTTTGGATTAAGGTAATTGTTGTCCTATCGGAGTGCAAAGGTCGGAAACTTTATTGAAACTACAAAACTTTTTAGCGGAAAAATTGCCTTTATTCCTATTTTTATATAAAAGAAACGCCCATCAAGTTGGTTATTCAGAAAAAAAACGTAACTTTGCAAACACAAAAGAGCAAAACCACATTATGGAAATCATCAGAGACAAACATTTTGAGGGCGAAAGGCCACTGTTCGAGACGCATAACGTGCGGCTGGAACAGGTTACAATCGGTGATGGCGAGAGTGCCATCAAGGAGTGTTCGAACATCGAGGCTGAGGACTGCCGCTTCTGGGGAAAGTACCCCTTCTGGCACGTCCACGGCTTTAAGATCAGCAACTGTCACTTTGACGTCGGCGCACGCTCGGCACTGTGGTACAGCGACAACCTCGACATGCGCCACACCGTCATCGATGCCCCGAAGATGTTCCGCGAGATGCACGACATCTACTTGGAGGACGTTGTCATCAACGATGCCGACGAGACATTCTGGCGCTGCCGTGACATCAAGGGCCGTGACCTGACGCTGCACGAGGGAATCTACCCCTTCATGTTCTGCGAGAACGTGGACATCGATGGGCTGAGGAGTGACTCGAAATATGTGTTCCAGTACTGTAAGCATGTCGTGCTGAACCGCGCCGACATCGTGACGAAGGACTCCTTCTGGGAGTGCGAGGACATCACCATCAGCAACTCGGTGCTCGACGGCGAATACCTGGCATGGCACTCGAAGAACGTGCGCCTCGTCAACTGCCACCTGCGCGGTGAGCAGCTGCTATGCTATGCCGACCACCTCGTCCTGGAGAACTGCACCTTCGACAAGGACTGCGACCGCGTCTTCGAGTACAGCGATGTGCATGCTGACATCCGCGGCCATATCGAGAACATCAAGAACCCACGAAGCGGCCACATCATCGCTGGCAGCATCGGCAGCGTCACCATCGACAAGAATATCAAGGCGCCCGCCGACTGCGTGATTCAAACAGTGGAGCCATCGTTATAACGTCATTCCGTTATAACGACGGGCCTCGTTATAACGTTATAACGACATAACGTCATAACGACGCCTCTAAATAACAACCCCGAAACGAACAATGTCAAACTTCGATTTTAACACTCCCGTTCCCCGCCGTGGTACAGGCTGCGTGAAGTGGGACGAGCCCGTAGAGGGCATGACAAAGGAAGAGATGGCCGACGTCATCCCCCTGTGGGTGGCCGACATGGACTTTGCTGTGGCACCCGCCATCCAGAAGGCTGTGAGAAAGCGCGCCGAACACCCCGTCTTTGGCTATACGGTGGTGGGCGACGACTACTACGACGCTGTTATCTCGTGGTTCCAGCGCCGCCACGGGTGGACCATCAACCGCGAGGAGATTCTCTATACCACGGGCGTCGTGCCCGCCATGTCGGTGGCCGTCAAGGCGCTCACCATGCCGGGGGAGAAGGTGCTCATCCTCTCGCCCGACTACAACTGCTTCTTCTCGTCCATTCGTAACAACGGCTGCGAGGTGCTCGAGACCATTCTCAAGCCCACCATGGTGGGGCAATCTTCTGGTCAGTCACCCCTCGCCTGGGGAGAGGCCAGGCGGTGGGTCGTCGACTGGGATGACTTTGAGGCGAAGTGTGCCGACCCGAAGACCACCGTCTTCCTGCTCTGTAACCCTCATAACCCGACAGGACGGGTATGGACCAGCGAGGAGCTGGAACGCATGAACGACATTTGCTTGCGCCACAACGTCATTGTCGTCTCAGACGAGATTCACTGCGAGCTCGTCATGCCCGGCCACCGTTTTCAGCCCTTTGCGGCTGTCAGCGAGCCCTGCCGCCGCAACAGCGTCGTGCTGAACTCGCCCTCGAAGTCGTTCAATATCGCTGGACTGAAGACGGCCAACATCATTTGCAGCCAGCCAGAATGGCGCCGCCGACTGAACCATGTCATCAATGTCAACGAGCTGTGTGACCTCAACCCCTTCGGGCCAGTGGCACTCGTCGCAGCCTATAACGAGAGCGAACAGTGGATCGACGAGCTGAACGCCTATCTCTGGGAAAACTACCTGACGCTGTGCCGTTTCGTCACCGACCATCTGCCCGCCTTCCACGTCTGCTCCCTCGAGGGCACTTACCTGCCATGGGTCGACGTCTCTGCTTTGGGCGTGCCTGTCCAGCAGCTCTGCGACCGCCTGCTCCGCGAAGCCAAGGTTTGGGTGAATCCGGGCACAATGTACGGCCCCACGTCCGGCGAGGGCTACATCCGCATCAACATCGCCTGCCCGCGCAGCCAACTGCTCACAGGCCTTGAACGCATCGCAGCATCAAGCCTGTTTAAGACATCAAGAGATTAGGACAACAAGACATCAACTATTTTCTTTCTTAATGTCTTGTTGTCCTATCGTCTTGATGTCATTACTCGAAGTAGAGGGTGAGCACGAACATCTTGGCGTGCGCACTGTTGACACTCTCCGAGAAGATACGTTTATTGATGTCCGTCAGCTCGTCGACGTGTTTCTTGTTCAGCACGTCGATGAGGCTGTAGCAGAACTTCAGTTCAGGAATCAGTTTGAAGAAAGGTAGATAGAAGTCGCAGCCGAAGCCCACCTCCAGCAAGGCGTCGTAGCGTTTCAGCTGCAGGAAGTCCTGGTCCTTGCCCGACAGGTTGATCATGCCGTTCACGCCAGCCAGCATGTAGGGACGGTAGTTGTTGAAGCGCTCGGCCGAGAACTTTATTGTTGCCGGCAGCGAGATGTACGTGTTCTTCATGTCCTGCGTCTGCTCTGTCGGGTTGCCAGCGTCGTTCAGCTCCTTGAAGTTACGGAACACCAGGTGTTTCGAGCCGAAGTGCATCTGTGGCGTCAGGCGGAACGAGAAGTGCTGGCTCAGGCGCAGGTCGGCCACCACGCCGACGCTGAACCCCGGGTTCCAGGTGTCGGCATCGCACAGCACCAGCTGCTCAGTCTCGCCGACCTCAGGCAGCTCCACCATCCGTGGCCCGATGTTCTGGAACTCAATGTCCTGCATGTTCAGACCTACGGACAGGCCGAAGTGCAGGGGACGCAGGTCAATGTAGGGCTTGTTCTGGACCTTGCGCTCCTGGGCAACGCCACAAACGAACGTGGCGGCGAGCAACAGCATCGTAAAAAATCGTCTCATCTGTTTAAACTAATAACGCAAAACTTCGTACATTATTATATCACCATCTATTTCGACAAAGTATAAATTGCAAAAATAAATACCGAAAAATTGGTAGGATTCCCAAAAAGTTCGTACCTTTGCATCGCAAAAAGTAAGTAGCAGGGTAGAGTCGCACGGCTCGTTTCCTGACAAAGTGAGAAAGTAACATTATTAACTACCATTTTTTAATAACAAAACATTATGGCATACGTAATTGGTGACGACTGTATCGCTTGCGGTACCTGTCAAGGTGAGTGCCCCGTGGAGGCCATCTCTGAGGGCGAAAAGTATTCAATCGACCCCGATCTCTGCACAGAGTGCGGGACATGCGCTTCCGTCTGCCCGTCGGAGGCCATCAGCCTCGGCTAAATCTATTAGCCTTCATAAACCAAAAGCAGTGCGGGACGCCCAGCAGGGTGTCCCGCACTCGTTCTATCAGCAGGCTTTCTTCTAATGTCATCGCAGTTTCAAAAACCATTCACATCAGCGACAACCACCTCATTATCAATTGCTTTTGGTGAATGATTCGCTCATGAAACACTGTCTATAGATACTTCACCGAGCGTTGGCCGCCAATGTAGGGGCCGCCAGTGTCGGGGCCGCCAAGTAGGGGCCGCCAGTGTAGGGGCAGGCCTTGTGCCAGCCCGTTGGCCCGTCAGGGCCAGTGTTACCTCTAGGGTAAGGGCAGGCCGCCAGTGTAGGGGCAGGCCTTGTGCCAGCCCGTTGGCCCGTCAGGGCCAGTGTTACCTCCAGGGTAAGAGCAGGCCGCCAGTGTAGGGGCAGGCCCCGTGCCAGCCCGTTGGCCCGTCAGGGCCAGTGTTCGCGGCAATGCAATGACGGTGTCCTACCTTACCTCCTCGCTTGGCTCTGCCACTTCGTTCTTCGAACAACTCTTTCATCAACTTTAAGCTTTAAACCGAATAACATCCTGCATACCCTGCATATCCTGCACGTGCAGGTTATGCAGGATGTTTTTATTTAATCTTTGACGCGAGATGATTCCCGGTGTTTACGATTTTATTCTCGGTTTTTGCGATTTTATTCTCGGGTTTTACGATTCTATTCTCGGGTTTTGCGATTCTATTCTCGGGTTTTGCGATTTTATTCTCGGTGTTTACGATCGTAAGTATGGTGTTTACGATTGCAAGTATGGTGTTTTCGTGTCGTAAGTATGGTGTTTTCGTGTCGTAAGTATGGTGTTTTCATGTCACTTCCCCCGTAGTTTTCATGTCAAACACAGCTTTTTTCTGATCAATCCAAAAAGTTAATGAAGGCATGACTCCGAGATCTCTCTCACCTTTCTCCGAGATCTCTCTCACCTTTCTCCGAGATGTCTCTCACCTTTCTCCGAGAGTCCCTGACCCCATGCCACTTTTCTAACATACCACCACCACGGGAACCTCCAAAGCAAACCATTCACCGTAACCGACTATAAACCAGTCGGTTGTCATGAATGTGAAGGTTTTTTATACAAGACATTACACCGTTGAATAGTTCGCCAGTGTAGCTCTGTTAGCATACAAACACAACAGCAGCTACACTCCGCATACGGATGTAGCTGCTGTTGCTATCACAAACAGGTGTCGGTACCTGTACTTGTTTAAATGATTAAGGATTAGTCCTCGTCGTCCCAGACGTTACCTCTGCGGGAATCGGCTGAACCACCTCCAAAACTCTCACTGCTGGTTTCTACACCGTCGAGGCCAGTGACAGAAGTGATGGAGTTTTGCATTAGATGCTGCATCTCAATCCTTGTCTCAGTGGTAATGGGCTTGATATATGTTTTCATTGTTATTTCCTGTTTTTTGATTAAACGATTGCTTTCTTACTTCAGCACGACCTTCTTGCCGTTCTGGATGAACAGACCCTTCTGAGCGTTCTGCACACGCTGGCCCTGCAGGTTGTAGACGTTACCATTCTCCATCGTATCATTGCTGACACCCTCGATAGCGGTGGTCACACCGTCAACGACGAACTTCAGCGAGCGAGCGCCTTCTGTAGGCTCGACCTGAATGTAAGAACGATAGGGATTGATGGTGGCACCAGCAGTGCCAACAGGATAAATCGTGTTGTTACTCAGCACGTAGTTCTTTGCGCTGTTGTCAATGTTTACCTGAGTATAAGTGCCAATCAGCTTAACCCCGTTGGCTTCGGCATTCTGGGCAGCGGCAGCTGCAACCTCAACATTGCTCAGGCTAATCTCCGTAGCACCGGTGGTTGAACGCATCAGGAACGGAACATTAGCGGTACTGGCATTGGCGGTAGCGAAGGCCAGTTCACCAGTAGAAGCAGTATAGTCACTAAGTACAGCAATGTTATCAACACCGCTCACTGCGAAAGGATAGACAGCAGTTGCCCACTTGCCAGCGCTCAGCGTGCGAGTGATCTTCACTGAGGGATAGGTGCCGGGGGCATAAGTGGGAACAGAACCGTCTGCGAACTCAATCTCAGTAGCTGAGAGTATTTGCATGTCAGCCCATGCAATCTGTTGCTGACCTTCATCTACCTTATTCATCGCTAGAACATAATTACCTGCCGTTGTGGAAACAAAGTATCCAGTGTAGTCATACCAATGCTCTGCATTTGTATTACCATCGTTAGTAGCAGGACGGAAACCAGGAGCCAAGGCAATTGTGTTGTTTTCTGGATCAGTCAGCACGATGTTGGTAGTTGGGTTGTTGCCCCATCCACAGTACTTGAATGTAATTTTATAAATCTTGCCGGCTTTGAGAGGCATAGTGTAGCCCGTGGTTTCACCATAAGTTGTATTGTACTTTGACATAATAGCAGTACCAATGGTTGTCATGGCTGCGTCACTCGTAGATATGGTATTCATGACACGAGTATTGTATCCAGTATTGGTCCAACCCAGCGGGTGAATGTAACCATCGGAAGCCTTGTCATCGGCTGTGTAGTCAGTCTTCCAAAGCACAGCGTTCACCTCAGCAGCATTGGCCGTCCATGTGGCATTCGTCAGAGCAGTAGTAGCTTCAACGACAAAAATGGCAGCAGTTGAATTGGCAAGTGTTTCTTTAGCAGCAGCAAGTGCCTCAAGAGCAGTCACGTTGTTGTAAGGAGCATATTCCCCAGCTTCAAAACCAAGAGTATTATTTTCAGCGGCAGCGATAGCTTCGCTAAGAGCCGTAAGCTGTTCTGTTGTTGCTTCAACAACATCAGCAGTCTTCACGTATTTCACATTGCGGAAGGTTATCCAGCTTGCATTGGTGCTGGATACATTGAATTTGATATTCAACTTACCATCCACACCAATCATGCCTGTTGCCTCAAACTGGCCTTCATAGAAGCGAGTTTCGCCGATGCGTGTTCCTACACAACCCACAGCAACACCGTCATTCAGCTGGAAAGTGACACCAGTAGGAGCATTAGAAGCGTCAACACTCGTGTTGATGCCGAGACAGACCGTAGCGGTCACCTTATACCCTTCACCAGGAGTGAAGCCGTTTAATGAAGCTGTCAGGACCTTATCAGCCAGAGTTGCATCATCACCAGTCCAATACTCAATGCAAGGAGCTACAAAGTTAGGATTGCCCGAGTCCTGTATGGTTGACCATGTGTTAACATGATAAGTGCTCCAATCGCGTGGATTGACATCCCATGCGCTGATAAGGAAGTCATCAACGGCAGCAGTAGTACGCCAGCCAGTACCGAAGATAACACCATTAAGA
The DNA here is from genome assembly GCA_017417465.1 of Prevotella sp. Taxonomy (GTDB): domain Bacteria; phylum Bacteroidota; class Bacteroidia; order Bacteroidales; family Bacteroidaceae; genus Prevotella. Next base: position 10,269 of record JAFPZD010000160.1, read on the forward strand.
GCATTAGCCTCTTCAGTTGTCATCGTCTCATCGTCGTATTTGCCTTGGGCTTCATCGACAAGACTTTTGAAAATATTGTAAGCGTCTGTAGTATAAACATTTGTGCCATCCATCAGGTTGTTAGCTTTGGTAAGTGCTGAAGCAGCAGCAGTGTAAGCCTCCACAGAACTCTGTGCGGCAGCAATAGCAGCCGAGGCAGCGTTGTAGTTGGCAACAGTCTTATTATTATTATAGGCGTTAATTGCATCGGCCTGAGCAGCAGCTACAGTAGCATTCATCTTTCCTGTAACAGCCGTCACGTTAGGCAGACCAGCACTTACAAGCTCCAACCTAAAATTGTCTACGCAGAGCCAACTTGCATCGGCACCTGTACCAACACCTTCGAAACCAATAGTGATATCTGCGTTGTCATCGCATGCGAACTCAACGCTGTAATCAGCCTCAGAGTCTCCAATAGTAATAGCCTGCTCCACGCTTCCTGCATAAATCTTTGCAGAGGTGACATTACGAGCCTTGCTTTTTGCGGTAAGTTTATATACACCAGTTGGTATACCCGCTATGGTTTGGGAAACGCCCTTAGTTCCATTTGGCTGCCAACTTTCAGCATAGAAGCTGCCTGTCTTACCAAAACTTGTGTTGTCTTGAGTAGACATTCCATTATTGGTCCATCCTGTGAAAGAGCTTTCGAAGCTGGGATTGATGATAAGTCCCGTCCAGTTGCTACCTATGGTGGTCTGGGCTTTTACTGCTGTAGTTAAAGCTGTGGTTAGTTCTTTCTCAGCTTCAGCCAGAGTCTCGTAGGTACCGTTTTCATACTTAGCCTGTATGTTAGAGGCATCGTAAGCAGCCTTTCCTGCTGCGTCGAGAGCATCAGCGATTTCTGCATAGTTGCTTATGGCAGTGTTGATGTTACTATAGATGATGATAGATGCATTGGCAGCATTTATGGCAGCATTGAGCTCACTCTCTGCAGCGGTAATCTGCTCCTTGGTGGTCCAAGCAGTCTGGTTGACATTGGCTTTTTCTTTCAAAGTGGCCAGCACCGTGGCATTCATGGGGCTATTATACAATCCTTCAGCCTGAGCTTTCTTAGTGTTAAAATCCTCGGTGAAGTCGGAAATCTCATACTTGTAGAGCGTAACAGGGCCGATGATACACCAAGAGCAGAAAGTGTCTATATAACCATGGAAGCCAATGGTAATTTCGCCTTCTTCGTCCATATCAAAGTCGAATTGATTCTCGTAATTACCTGAAGCAAAACAACTTGCTGCTTTTGCAATGTCATTGCCATCAGTTACATTGTAGAAACCCGTAAAGCCTTCTAGATACTGAGTTTTTGTGCCAGCATAGATGTATGCTTTCTGTTGGCCCGTAGTTGGGTTGTCGTTGCCTTCACGATAGAAGCCATTAACTTTCAGACGATAGTAGCCTTGAGGTAAGGTTGTTGTTTGGGAGAAGTCGAAAGTGCGGGTGTTGCCGATATTTGTACCTGCATTGGCACTCCAATTAGAATAGAATTCAATAACATTAACTGCCCCTGACGTGTTGTGGGCAGTGTAACCATCCCAAGTGTCATGACCAGGCTGTGTAGCATCAATAGTCCAACCTGTCAGAGCTGATAAGTTTCCATTTTGAAGATAAGTACTAGTCACGTCAGTACGTGCACTTGCAGTCAAACCACTCACCATAAATGCGGCCACTGCGAATAAGAGTTTTAGTTTTCTCATTTGAAATAGAGATTAAAAAGTTAGTAATTAATGTGAATTGTTGATTGATTTGTCTTAATGATGGGCCTGCCGAGGCAGGAATATGGTTGCCACCGTAATGGTGTAAAGAATACAATATTGGTAAGCGGGTGCAAAGGTACTAAGAAAAGGTATAGTAACCAAGCAATTAGGGTATTATTTATGTTTTTTTATACAAACGTGGGGCGTGAGAATAGAATAGTGCTCACATTTATGGCCGCATTATGATGGAAGTGGCGATGGGGTGTAGTCGTCGATGAGCTGGCGGAAGAGGGGGACGGAGCTGAGGAGCGAGGCGTTGCCGACCATGATCATCTGGCGGCGGGCTCGGGTGAGTGCGACGTTCAGCTTGCGGTCGATGGTGAGGCCGTCGTCGTCGAAGGTGTTGGCGGTGAGGAAGTCGAGCTGGTAGCGGTGTGAGACGGTGAAGGAGTAGATGATGACGTCGCGCTGCGAACCTTGGTAGCGCTCGACGGTGTCGATGGAGACGTTGAGGAGATCGGGGATGCCGAGGGCTTCCAGCTCCTGACGGATGAGGGCTATCTGGTTGCGGTAGGGCACGATGACGCCGACGGTCTTCTCGGCAGAGAAGTTGTTGGCGTAGAAGCGGTGGATGCGCCGCAGCAGGTCGGCGACGAGTCGGGCCTCGGTAACGTTTTGAGTTGAAAAAGTTGGATTGGGAGTGGGAGGGGCGGAGTGGGGTGAGATGGAAGGCGTGTCGGTAGGAAGGAAGATGACACGACGCGACTGGAGCAGACGGTCGAGGGCGTCAGCGGCGGGGAGGTCGTAGTTGAGGGCGCCTTCCAGCTGGTGGCTGAGGCCAACGGCGGTGAGCTGCTCTTTGCGGTAGAAGGCGTGGGCGGGGAAGCGGGCAACGTCGGGGTGCATGCGCCCCTGATGGGTGAGGGTACCGACGAACTGTGTGCGACCTTGGGACTGCTCCCAACGGAGGAGGCGTTCGAAGAGCGACTGACGACAGTCGGTAAGGGCAATGGCGCGGAGGAGGGGTTCGTCGACGACAGAGAGCTGTGGCGGCTGAGCAACGACGGCGGGCAACTGCTTGTGGTCGCCAACGAGAACGAAACGGTCGATGGCCGCCGAAGAGAGGATGCCGATGATGGAGGGCTCGAGGATCTGGGAGGCCTCGTCGACGATGCAGAGCGAGAAGTGCATAAGGGAGAGAACCTCGGGGCGCGCCTGGAGCATGGAGGTGGTGGAGACGATGCACCCCCCTTGGTCCCCCCGAAGGGGGGAAGAATTGCGGCGGAAAGTGGAGGGACACCCCCCTCGGTCCCCCCGAAGGGGGGAAGACTCACGGCGGAAAGCGTTGAGGGGTGAAGGATCGTGGGAAGAAGCAGGTGTGGAGGAGAGAGCGGCGTCTATGAGGTGGTCGCGGAAGCGTGGGTCACAGGAGGCAGGGTTGCCGATGCGGAGGAAGGGTAGGTCGGCATCGGCGAGCATGGCGCAGATCTCGTCGACGGCCCGGTTGGTGTAGGCGGTGAGGAGGATGTTGGAGGTTGAAGAGCTGAGCTCTTCGAGGACCATGAAGCGGAGTGCCATGGAGGTCTTACCGGTGCCGGGAGGTCCAATGAGAAGGAAGTAGTCGCGAGCCTGCTTCTGTCGCAGGACGATGTCGTCGTAGTGCGGGTGGTAGCTGCGAGTGAGGGTGAGCGAGGTGTCGGCGACGGGTGGTCGCTGTCCTAAGAGAAGGTTCCGGCGATGGGGGTCGGCGGTGATGAAGCGGAAGAGGCTTCGGATGTTGGACGATGTAGAGATATCGGAGGGCGTGTGCTCGACGGCCCATCGGGCGACGTTGTCGAGTGGGAAGATGTCGGCGTTCTGCTGGCCGTCGTTCAGGCGAACGACGAGGCTGTCGGTGGTGATGTCCTGCAGGACGCCTTTGTAGAGAATGCTGTGGCAGATGTCGGGTGTCGTCTGGTCGTAGCGGTAGAGGCATACCAAGTCGCCACGACGGAAGTTGAGGGAGGGGTGAGAATTGGGAATTGAGAATTGAGATTTGGGAGTTCTTGCGTCCCGTTGGTAGCAAGCGTCCTTCGGCCGAGCGGAGGATTGAGAATTGAGCGTAATGAGGTCGTAGCCGCCGAGGGTCTGCGAGCGCTGACGGTCGGTGATGGTGAGATTGGCGACGATGTCGCCACGCTCGTGTTTCTGGTGGAGGGGCATCTGCCATAGATCGGCGGTGGCGTGGCTTTGCTCGTCCAAAGTGCCAAGCTTCTGACAAGCCTGTTCGCGGTAGACGAAGGTCATCATGCGTTCGAAGTAGGCCCGCTCCAGGGGAGTGATGGCTGTGAGCTGAGCAGAGAGGTGTGAGAGGCGGGGCTGGATGAAGCGGTGGAAGTAGGCATCGCGCTTCACATCTTTATATATAATGTCGGCATTGAGGAGGGGCATGATGCGCGCGAAGCCGTCGCGGGCGATGAGCAGTTCGGTTGCAACAATCTGGTTACGCAGGCGGATGGCCTCAAGGAACAGTGTGCGGTAGTAGTTGACGATGAGCAGTCCCTGCTGTGGGGGGTAGCGAGAATAGAGCAGGCGGGTGTCGACGTAGGTGTTGTTAAGGCCGAAGTTGTAGCGTAGGACACCGTAGTAGAGCAGCAGCTGCACATAGTGGTCCTCACGCTGTAGGCCGTGGGCATCGTGGCTGAGGCGCTCAATCTTCATGTTGCGGCCGGCCTTCTGCTCGACGAGTAGGTGCAGGTCGTCGGTCATAAGGTCGACACGGCCCTGCAGACCGAGCTGTTCGCTAACAAAGGAGGGCTCGAGGAGGAAGTGGGACGGCGTGGAAGCGGGACGCGATGGAGAGGGGGTAAATGAAGAATCCCGAGATGTGAGGGCAGCGACAGCTTCGCGGATGTTGCTGACCTGGCGTTCGGCCTCAGCGCTGAACTTATCGGCATCGAAGTCGGGACAGGCAAGGAAGCGGAGGGCCTGCTCACGGTAGGAGCGCTGGAGAATGGTGTCGGTGGGCGTCGTGGGGTCGTGGATAAGCTCGTCGAGGGCAGCGCCGGCGAAGTTTCCCAAGAGGATGGCCTGTGTGGGTGGGGTCTCTTGGAGACGGTTGAGGGTGTAGAGCAGGGGGTGGTGGCCGTAGCCGGTGAAGCAGGTGGCAAGGGCTGAGATGTCGACGAGGAAGTCGGGCTCGACGACGATAAGGGTAGGGAGGAGGGACTGCGCCGATGTCGCAGCATACGAGGATGGTGGGTAAGAAGCGGCGAGGCGACAGTCGAGGAGGTTGAGCTGCATGCCCTTTCGGAGGATCTTGCGGAGGTAGGTGAGGTCGCGACCTTTCTCGGTGTTGCCGTAGTCGATGGTGAGTGGTCCGTCGTCGGAGTCGGCGGTGATGAAGTTGTCATCGAAGGATGAGACGATGCATCTGACAGAAGTGGGAGGTGTGGCGTGAAAGGTTGGAGACGATAGGTGAGAGGAAGATGAAGAAGGTGTGAAAGGCGAAGGAAGGGGGACGTGGTAGATGGCGGCGATGAAGCGTGCAGTGGCAGAGACATCGCTGCGCCACTGCGCCGATGCCGCAGTGCATGGGGCAGAGTCAGATGTACCTCCCACTTGGTTTCCCTGAAGAGTAGAAGAATCGTTGCTGGAAGGGGGTTGGGGCCGTGCGGCGTGACGTCGGGCGGTTTGTATGGCGTAGCGGTCGACAGCACTTACGTGGTGTTGTCGGCAGAGCCAGTCGATTTGTGAGAAAAGGTTACCGAAGGCCGTGCCCTCATGGCGAAGGCCATGGCAGGCAAGTACCAGAAGCTGGTGCAACTGATGGTAAGCCGTTTCGGATGGTGGCTCCGCAATCAGTTGCACACAGCTGTCGAGAAGTTCGTTGGCGTCCATTATTGTGAAACGCCCGCCATGATGTTGGTGATGGCTACGATGTCGCCGATGCCCACTTCGGTGTCGCCATTGACGTCAGCCCGGCTAATGGTGGCGGTGTCAGTTTCGAGGCCAGCCATGACGTTCGTGATGGCTACGATGTCGCCGATACCCACCTCGCCGTCGTTGTTGACATCGCCCAAAATGCCACTGTCAGGCCGCAAGGTGGCAGGGTCGAAGACGCGGTTGGTCATCTGGTAGAGTGCGAGCACCTCAGCCGTTTTCAGAACATGGTCGTGCACCATGACATGGTCGTACATGGCATCGGCAGAGCCCCAGAAGGAGCCACGCCCAAACCATAGCTGCTGGCAGGCAGCGAGGTGGTCGACGATAGCCTCATAGTCGAAGTCGGCTTTTGCGGTGACGGTCTTGCCGTTGAGTTCGCCGTTGTACTTATCGGTACTCTTCGTGCCGTCGACGTAGATGTTGATGCCACCAGTTCGTGATGCCGTCCGCGAGAAGGTGATGGTGACCAGGTGCCACCTGTTGACGGTGAGCTGCGTGGGCTGCACGCTGGTGGGATGGTTGATGTCGAGCCACTTGCCGGCATTGTTGTTGAAACCTATGTAGAGGTTGCCAGTCATGTAGAGGCGTGCGTTGCCATCGACGAGACCGAAGAGGGTGTCCCAGAGGTTGTTGTCGGTTCGTTTAACATAGAACGAGATGGTAGCACCATTCTCAAGAGCCTGCCCGTAGAGCGGGTTGGGCATGACGGCGTAGCTCTCGCTACCGTTAGCGCCGAAGTTGAGGTGGAGGACACTGCCGTTGCGCAGCGGATCGCCGTCGACGGTGGTTGGCATAGCCGTGGTGCCGTTGCGCAGCAGCTGTGCCTCATCCGCGGTGTTCAGGGTGTTGTGCATGTCGCCGTTGTCGAAGCCATAGTGTGCGAGCATACCCGTCTTCCATTCTTCCTGCGACTGGCTGTTGGCCAGCGATGCTGCCGTGACGTTGTAGTCCTGAGCCCAGAAGTAGTCGGCACAGGTGAGGCGTGCTGCGAGCGTGACCGGCGTGTCGTCGTCGAGGCCATTGGGGTTGTAGCGCCCGTAGTTGCTGATGATGTCAGGTTGGCTGCTGGTCCACTGGAGGGAGACATTGTCGAGCTCGTCGTTGCGCATGCCGTAGAGGTCGTAGTTGCGGCGCACCGTCGTGTTGTTGGTGATGGGCACCTTCTGGTTGTTCAGGTGCCATGCCAGCTCGTACTGTGGGTGCATCTTGTAGCCCCAGATGTTGACGCCGCTGTTGGCGGTGGCAGTGAAGGCGATGCTCTTGACGCTGCGCTGGTCCATGAGCTGCTCGAAGACGACGCCGTTGTAGGTGGTTGAGGCGAGTCGGATAGAGATGTAGTTGGTGCCCTCGTCGACCGACCATGCCCCCGTGTAGGCGCCGCTGACGGTGCCGTCGTCGTTGAGGGTGATCTTCACGGGCGTCTGCTCCTCAAAGTTAGCATGGTCCATTTTGTATTTATGGACGAGTAGGTGGTAAGTGCCGGCGATGTGCTGTCGCTGACAGGCAGTGCCCTGGGCGATGTCGTCGTCGGTGAGCGTCTCGCCGTTGTATTCAAAGGGTGATGCGACGAGCCAGCCCTGCTTGTTGAGGAAGAGCTGGTGGACGCGCACCTGGTGGCCTGCAGTGCCGTCGTTGAACTTCGTGTGGTAGACGAGATAGGTGCGGCCGTCGGGTGCGGCGATAGCACTGTTGTGCCCCTGGGCACACTCGCCGACAGTCTGGAATCCCCAGCCGTTGTAGGCGCCCATGAGCTTCTCGCCACGGTTGTCGTTGCCTGCGCCATAGTTCAGGGCGTAGGAGGTGAAGATGGCCGAGCGGTTGTAGATGTCCTTGTAGGGTCCATCAGGGTTTTCTGAACGGAAGACACGCATCTCGTAGCCGCCGTCGGGTGCAAAGCCACCGTAGCTGACGAAGAGGAAATAGTACTGTCCGATGTGCTCGATGTAAGGCCCCTCACCCGAGACGTAGTAGCCGCCGCCGATCTTCTTACCGAAGTAAGGGTCGCTGGTGACGCCATCGGAGGTGCCGTTAGTAGAGGGGTAGGCGATGTTGTAGTCGCGCAGTCCCGTCGTCTCGTCGAGTTCAAGCATCCAGATGCCGCCCGACCATGAGCCATAGACGAGCCATAGCTTTCCGTTCTCGTCGTAGAATGCAGCGGGGTCGATGGTGTGTGGCCATCGCCGCCCCCAGCCATTGCCGACGTTGTAGCGTGCAGGCAGTGCCGACTGTGTGCCGATGACCAGCTCCAGATCGGTGTCCTTGTAAGAATGCCCGCTATCCTGGAATCCGCAGATGACGACCGGTCCCTGGTAGGTGTATGGGCCTGTGATGATGTCGGCCGTGAGGAGCACGATGCTGGAGTGCCACGCATCGCCGTTGATGCTCAAGTACATGCACCACTTCTGCATATCAGGGTTCCATAGGACGTCAGGCGCCCATAGGTTGCCATTGATGTCGTAGTTGGCATCGGTGCGTGCCGACCACTCCATGGCGTTGAAGGCGGGGAACGCCACGTCCTTATCCCCGCGCTTGACGGTCTTAACGGCGGGCGTGGTGAAGGCGCTGCTGTTGTCCTTGTTCCATGTTGGGTTTGCCTGCGTCCAGTTCTGCATATCAGTGGTGTAGGCGCCGACTTTGTGTGAGCCAAAGATGTAGTATCGCTGGTTCTGCTCGTTGTAGACGACGGATGGGTCGTGTATGATGACACGCCTCTTCGATGTCGTCTTATAGAGCGTCTTTGCCTGGTCGGCCGTCAGTTCGGTCTGTGCTGTGCAAACCGCAGTCTGAAAGCTGAAAGCCGAGATGACTAATAAAAAGCTTAGCAATTGGCGTTTCATTTCTTTTGTATTCCTTTCGTTTATTTATGTTATTCAAGTTTCGCATTTGCTCAATTTATGTAGTTAGAAGTAGTCCTTGCGTCCCTCTGGTAGCAAGCGAGCAAAGCTCGAGCGAGAAGTCATTAGTATAGCCCTCTCAGGTGTATAGTAGCGTCAAGTCTATCCTACTTTACCTCCTCAACTCCTTACTCCTCAACTCCTTACTATTGAGTTATGTTATTATGTTACTGTGTCTTTAAACCATTACCTTGTCGGAACGACGGGCTTGATGGTGCCGTCGTCATTAAACTCCATTCGGTCGATGCACACCTCGCGGTGGAAGCCGGGTCCGTTTTTCCGGTCGAGGTATGCGGCGTTGATGCGGTGGTAGACGACGTACCACTCGTCGGTGCCGGGTCGTTGTAGCACGCTGTTGTGCGCCGGGCCGTAGATAGCGTCGTCGGGGCGCTGGCGGAGGATGACTGGCTCGTCAGCTACGCGGATGGGTCCCAGTGGTGAGGTGGCCGTGCCGTAGGCGACGTGGTAGTTAGGCGACCCCGTGTCGTCGACGCTCCAGAGGAAGTAGTAGATGCCCTTCCGCTTGAAGACGTAGGTGCCCTCGCGATAGGCATAGTCCTGTAGGGAGCCACCCTGCGGCGTGAGTAATGTGACACTGGTGCTGTCGACAGACGTCATGTCGTCGTTGAGGCGTGCGCCCGCCATGTAGCCGTTGCCCCAGTAGATGTAGCTCTGCCCATCGTCGTCGGTGAAGACGTCGACATCGATCTGCTGTCCGTGGTTCTGCCCCTTGGGACGACTGTCGATGATGGGCTGCCCGAAGTCGTGGAAGGGTCCTGTCGGCGTGTCGGCAATGGCGACGCCGATGGCCTTGCGCTCCCCCTGGTCACCGCTGTAGTAGAAGTAGTAGTGACCGTTTTTCCGCTCTATGGCCGGTGCCCACGCATTGCCGCGTGCCCATCGCGTATCTTTCGGCAGGTCGAGAATGACGCCTTCGTACCGCCAGTCGGCCAGGTTGTCCGAGGAGTAGCAGGTGAAGTAGTAGCCGCCCCACCCCGGCGCCCCGTCGGTGGTGGAATAGATGTAGTAGCGCCCGTCGTCAGCCAGCACCTCCGGGTCGGCATGGAACTCAGGTAGAATGGGGTTGTTGTGCTGTGCGTTCGCAGTAGCCATGGCTACTGTCAGCATGATGGTCGCGAAGGTTGCCTTCATTTTATTCGTATTTGTTTTAGTTAGAAAATCGGCTACAAAGATAGCACAATCTTTCGGAATATCCAAACTTTTTGGCCAAAAAGCGTTTTTCGCTACTTGACCTTGAATGAATAGGGGTAGGTTTCTGATGGGTGATGGGAGAAAGGCGAAGGGTTATCCAGGGATTCAAAATCCCTTGAAACTGATGGTGAAGGATGACTAGCAGGGGCACCCATGACTACAAGGAAGAGATGCTGGAGCTGTTTGCCCTTAGGACAGCGAAACACATGGTTGCCGATGTCGCCGTAGATTGACTCGCCACCGGTGGTGACGGCGACAAAGGCGTAGCGCAGGTTGTCGCCTTTCAGGCGGAGGCGTGTGATGGGTTTCACGGGCAAGGGTATGGCGTTGAAGCCGTAGTCCTCTGGCAGGTTCTTAGGTCGCAGCCAACCGCCGGGGAGCGTGTCAAGCGGACAGGTCCAGGTGCAGGCGTAGGGGCGCGTCTGCTGTCGGGCGTGGTTGAAGTCGAAGTTGATTAAATGTTGGTAGCCCCGTAGCATCTCGTCGCAGAACTGCTGCTGTGAGAGGCCATACATGCGCTTGTAGGTGATGACCGGATCTTCGCCACGACGTCCCTGACGGAAGAGCTCAGCGATGGACTGCCGACCGTGGAGGTCACTCCACCACTGGATGACGTAGGGTGAGTGGTAGATGTTTTCCATGTGGAGGAATGCCTTGTGTGTTAAGCCCTTGAATGCTTCGAAATGGTAGTTCTCATCGCGCAGCCACCAAGGGTTGACTTGCCAGAGCATCCATTGTGATGTCATTTCGAAGAACCCTGTGCCGCCCCAGCACTCGCCGATGCTGTCGGCCATGATCTGAGCCTGGAAGGAGTGTCCCAGCTCATGAGCCATGCAGTTCATCGTCTTGTCTTGTATGCGATTGGGAGCCACCCACAGGGCGCCAATGAAGTTGTCGTAGGTGCCACCGTAGGCAGTGCCCTCAAGCGAGTACATCACCATGACCATCATCTTGTAGCGGTCGGCTTTTGAGAAGTCCCCCTCTACTGCCCCTGAGGGGACTTCTATAGTGTTCCCCTTGGAGGACGAAAGGGGAGCTATCCATCCTAACGTATCGCGGAAAAAGGTGTAGAACGACTGCACACGCTCCATGAGCACGGAGAGGTTGAACGCCATGGGACGCCCATCAAGCTGTGGCGGGTTCTGGAGGTCATTGCCAAAGCCGCGCTCCCACATAAAAACGAGGTCACGCGTCTCGGCAGAGCGTCGCCAGCACCACTGCGACGTGTCACTCTCTAAGTTCATCGACCGCAGGTCCTCGGGGATGTAGATGCGCTTCTGAGCCCCTGCGGGGCAAATGAAGAATGAAAAATGAAGAATGAACAGTAGAGTGCAAAAGACCTGTCGCTTCATAAATGGGGGTAAGTGGTGGTAGATGAATGATAGGGGTATGCGCAGCTAATTCTCAATTCTCAATTCTCAAATACCAGTTAGACGTGTCGGAGAGCTTCGTAAACAGCGCGGCATCGGTGGTGCCGTTACGGCGAGCCACGCGTGTGGCCAGGTAGGCAGGATCATTGCGGCGCAAGGCGATACGCATGAGGTCGTAGAACCGATGGCCTTCGAATGCGAACTCAAGGGCTTCCTCGTCAGTGATAAGATCCTCGACGTGTTCCATCTGGTATTGCAGGCGTGCAGCATCGGTGAGCGTCGAGTCGTCGGGCAGCACATAGCTGCTGTTGTAGGCCGTGAAGCCGCAGCCACGGGAGTGGAGACCAGTGGTGTTCTCGTTCGAGGCGCCTGCCGTTGTCTCAATGATGTAGTTGTTGTTGGGGAAGTTGAATGTGTGCAGCCAGTCGGCATCGGCAGGATAGTAGGGTATGACCTCGTTGTCGATGACATTGTTGTTGACGCCCTGCTTCAGAATCTGGAAAGCGAAGCGCGGGAAGCCGGCACGGTTGAGGGCCTCGGCCATGCGTAGGTAGACCATGGCTCGTCGTAGCAAGTGGACATTCCGTGTGTTGTATTTCATGATGTTAGAGAAGTTGGAGATGCGCTTGCCGTCGATGATGACGTAGTTCTCGTCGTGTGTGTAGACAGATTGCAGGCGGAGGTCGCCATTGCGACGGTTTGTCAAGCCTTCTGGGGCGAATATGAACTCGCCGCCAGTGGTGTACTGGCAGTACTTTTGAGCGGCTGAGAGGTCGATGATGGCCTGCGAAGGGATGATGCTGGCGCGGTAGTCGTTGTTCTCGTTGGTGTTGAAGAGGTCGCGCAGCTCGCTGTAGTTCCCCTCGGAGGGTATGGAGTCGCCGGGGATCATGGTGATGAGCTCTCCTGTCGACATGCTTGTTTCCGTCACGAATGAGCTGAGAGACCAGCTGTCCGAAATGCTAATCCAGTGTGCATCGCTGTTCAGAAATCTTACGGCATTGGTGGAGATGGGATAGACGGAGTTGTTGCCATTGCGCGTACTTATATATTTATAATAGTTTTCAGCGGCAGCCCGATATTGCCCCGACCAAAGATAGAGGTCGCCGAGTAGCACATAGATGGGGTAGTAGAACAACTGTGAGTCAGTGCCGCGGATGACGCTGTAGCCAGGCATTTCGGTGTCGGCATACGGTGTGATGTCGTTGATAAGGTATTGGCAGACTTGCTGAATGTCGTACTGTGGATAGTCTTTCTCGGCATCAGCCTTGGTAAGAATGGGGTCGGTGATGAAAGGCACACGCCCGTAGTTCATTACCAGCTGCAGGTAGGTCCATGCCCGGAAGGCCTTCACGGCGGCGTACTCCTTTTGGAAGATGAGCTCGTTGCGGTTGTTGCGCAGGGCGGTATCCGCACGTGCGATGAAGAAGTTGCAGTTGTTGATGACGGCGTAGTAGTCACGTGGCTGGTTGTACTTGTTGTCATCGCCGACAGTGAATTGCGCCAGCTCGCGCAGGTCGGCGGAGCCATTGTTGGTGACACTGACCAGATCGGCACGCACCTCACCAAGGAGGATGGTGCGGTCGGCGAGCACCTGCAGCTTGTTCATGATGCCAGCCACAGACCACAGCGTGTCAGCATCGCTGTCAAGGGTGTGGTCGTCGGCATAAATGACCTGGTCGGAGTCCTCGTAGAGGAAGTCGGAACAGGAGGTCAAGGCCAAGGCCCAGACAAGGCCGAAGGCCCACCCAAGCCCTCCCGAAGGGAGGGATGTTTTTATAGATAAAGGGGTGAAAGCCCACCCAAGCCCTCCCGAAGGGAGGGATGTTTTTATAGATAAAAGCGCGAGGATGGCGGAGCGGGCTTTTTTTATTGTCTTGATTATCTTTGTCATCTTATTCATCTTTGTCATCTTATGTCGTTCTATTGCTGTTATGGGGTTGTTTATCTATTTAGACATCCCTCCCTTCGGGAGGGCTTGGGTGGGCTTTCGGCCTTGGGGTCTTGGGTGGGCTTTTTGTGGGCTTTTTGTGGGCTTTTTTACAAGTTGATCTTTACGCCGGCAACGAGTGAGCGGCTCAGCGGAAGCCGACCGAGGTCGATGCCCTGCCCGATGACGCTGGAGGTCATGGCGAATTCTGGGTCGGCACCGAGGTATTTAGTGAGGCAGAACAGGTTGTTGGCCTGGATCCAGAACTCGAAGCCCTGAAGGAATGTGGAGTGCATGGGCAGGGCGTACGAGAGGGTGACAGTTTTCAGTCGGAGGTAGCTGCCGTCCTCAATCCACCGGTTGCTGAATCGGCTGTTGCCCATGGGGTCCTGGAAGGTAGCACGCGGTATGTCAGTGACTTGCCCTTCGGTCTGCCAGCGCCTTGTGATTGCCGTTGTCTGGTTCATGAAGCGGCTGCCGCTTTCCATCTGCTGTCGCATGTAGTTGAAGACATCATTGCCGAGCGAGTAGTTCAGGTTGACGTCGAGTTTCAGTCGCTTGTAAGCCATCGATGTGAAGATGTTGCCGTAGATATCGGGATTGGGGTCGCCAATGAAGGTGCGGTCGGCCTCATCGATGCGCTTGTCGCCATTGATGTCTGCAAACATAATGTCGCCCCCGCCGAAGGCCTGGCGGTCGATGCCGTTGTCGGCCACGACATACAAGCCTGTGGCGGCAGCCTCTTCAGAAGTGGCGAAGACCCCCAGCGCCTTGTAGCCATAGAACATGTTGGCAGGATGCCCTATCTCTGAGCGGACGGTGGCGCCATAGACCGTTGCGTCGACTGCCTGCCTATTGTCGACCAGTTTTGTCATCTCGTTAGCGTAGTGACCCATACTGGCCCCCAGCTCCCATTGGAAGTCTTTCAGTGCCAGTAGCTTGACAACGGCTGTGAGGTCGTAGCCATCGTTTTTCAGCGCCCCACCATTAGCCCAGTTATGATCCAGTCCGGAGATATAGGGGAGCGACTGGTACATGAGCAGGTTGTCAGTCGTGCTGTGGAAGACGTTGAGGCTCAAGCTCAGCCGGTTGTTAAGGAAGTTACCCTCGATGCCGGCAGAGAGACGCTTAGTGGTCTCCCACTGCAGGCTCGTGTTGCCAATGTTCTCAAAGGAGAGTCCCGAGACATCCTCCAGGAAGTTGCTGGAGCTGAAGAAGCTGCGCGCGGCATGATAGTTCATATCGTCGTTGCCGCTGACGTCGAAGCCGACGTTGAGCTTTAGGTAATTGATAATGGCGTGTTGCGTATTAATCCTCTGGAACCACGGCTCGTTACTGATGACCCACGCCGCCTGAATGCCGGGGAAGATACCCCATGGCACGTCGCAGAACTTCACGGCGTCGGCCGCATCGACTCCGAACCGTGACGATGTCTCGGCGGTGACGCTAGCCTGGAGATAGTAGCGCTGCAGTAAGCTGATGTTGGCCTGCGCATACCAGGCGATGCTCTTCCACTTGTCGTTGTTGCCGAATGTCTGGGCATGGTCGAGTGAAGAGCTGATGGCGGGCATCTTGTCGCTGCTGGTGTTGTAGCCCAGCTGTGAGCTGAGCGTGTAACTCTCCCAGTTGATGCGTGCGCCGCCAAAGAGTTGAAGGTCGAAGGGCAGCGCGTGCAGACTGTATTCCAATCGCGTGTCGCTCATCACCGAATTCTGTTTGCCAGCCATCGAGCGCACCTCGTTCTCGCAGTAGGCGTTCACGGTGGAGACATAGTAGGCGGGGACGCCATTGAGCGGAATGTAGAACTTCTCGTTGGTGTTGACAAGGTTGTAGCTGAAGTGCTCGCTGAGCGCCAGGTGTCGGTTGAACTGGTAGCGAGGTGTCACCGCAAGGTTGATCATCGCGTTCTCGAAGTGGTTCTTGTTCTCAGCTTCGCCAAACTCGTTAATGGCCAGCGGGTTGGCCAGCTTGTAGTTGTAGTTGCTATAGTCGGCCAGCGCCTCGTTGAGGTAGCTCTCGTCGGTCACGTCGGTGTAGCCTTCCGAGATCCGGCCGTTGGTGAACGTGTACGGGCTGAGCATGGGGCTCTTGGCGTAGGCGAGGAAGGCTGCTGAGGTGGGCGTGCCCTCCGTGTAGTTCTTGGGTGCGCCATCATTGCGTAGGTTGCGTGTCTGGTTCGCAAACGACGCATCGAAACGTATGCCGAGCTTCTGTGTCAGGCGTATGTCAGAGTTGAAGCGGATGTTGATGCGCGACATGGCGTTGTCCTTCAGTGTGCTCTGGTTGTGGATATAGCCGAGTGAGAGGTTGTAGTCGGCGATGTCGTCACCCCCCTCCACATTGATGCTGTAGTTCTGAGTGATGGCTGTTCGGTAGACTAAGTCTCGCCAGTCCGTGTTGTTGTGGTACTGCTGATAATAGTAATAGGTAGGGTCGTCGTTCAGGAACTTGAAGTCCTTGATGGTAGTCCGTGTGGTCTTTAACAGGTCGGCGGCATAGCTGCGGTACTGACTGGCACCCATCACATCGAATAGCTTCGGCTCCAGCGTGACGCCAGCAGCGATATTGGCGGTGATGCGCGTGGCCATGGAGTGGTTGCGTCGTGTGTTAATGAGCACGACGCCGTTGGCACCCTTCGCGCCGTAGAGCGCCGTGCCGTTGCGCAGCACCTGTACCCGCTCGATGTCAGTAGGGCTGATGTTGCAGAGGATGTCGTTGAAGAACCCGTCGTGCAGCGTTGTGCGTCCATACTGCTGATCGAAGATGACCCCGTCGACCACGATGAGCGGCTGTGCGTTGGCATTCAGCGAGTTCAGTCCGCCGATGAACATGACGCTGCCGATGCCGGGCGTGCCACTGCGACTGGTGACATGAACGTTGGCCCCGAGGCACTTTTGTATCTCGTCCTCGATAGACACGGCGTTAGAATAACGGAAGTCGCTGGCCACGGCAGTGCCCGTCACATCGGTGCCTTGCCGATAGTCCGTCCTGAACGTAGTAGGGTAGAGGAAGACGTCATGCTGCTGTTTGTCTTTCGACAGGCCAGCCTTTACCAAGTTATGGTCAGGTGCGCTGTACTCCAGGGCGCTGACCGTGATGGGAATCGTCAGCGTGTAGTTGCCGGTGCTGTCGGTCAGCGTGCTGTAGCCTCCGACCTCTGCTGCCCTGACGAGCACGCCCGCCACTGGTGCCTTTGTAGCGGCCTCAAGAATCCGCCCGTTGACCACCCTTGTGGCCTGCTGCTGTGCCAGCATACTCCCCGCCGCCGCCAAGGCGAGCGAAGCTAAAGTTATGATTTTATGTTTCATTTTCTATTCGTGAGGCTTAATGATGAAACAGTCCAGTCGCAGTGTCCCCGAGTGGGTTGCCGTCTGCTTGCTGCTGACGTTTGACTTCAGCTGCACCTTCGCCTGCGGCTCTGATAGGCCGTAGGAGCAGGTAGGGAAGGTAAAGTCGCTTGCCAGCAGCAACGTGTCGACCACCTCTGGCGTGTTAGAGACGTTACGGTTGAAGATACGCCGCGCCTCCTTGCCGTTCTGGTCGTTCCAGTAGATGGTAGTGCGCACGATATTAGGCTTCGCGGCCTCGCTGACCGCCTGCAGGTCGTAGGCTGTTGCAGGTACGAAGACAGCGTAGATGTCGTACTTGACGTTCGACAGGATGTTGGGAATCTTGAAGCTCACCGTCACCTGCGCCGTGGCAGGGTCGGGCACGACCTCCACGTAGGTGTTGCCCGAGATGTGGCCGTAGAACGGGTTGTCGCTGGTCACCTGGCGCACCACCAACGGGTCGACGGCGTCGATGATGGTATCTTGGTAGAGGATATCCTCGGCCTCAACCTTGACCGTCTGCATGAAGGTATGGAACTTCGAAACATTGTATGTCGATGCCTTGCGCACGTGCCCGTTACTGCAGACGATGTCGGTGGTGCCATCGAAGATGCCACCCTTGTCGAAGGGGCGGTAGTAAGTGAAGTAGTTGTAGTCCATGTCTAAGAGCGTGCGGACGAGTGCCGACGAAGCCAGTGTTGAGACGGCAGAGTCGCGGAAGGCCTCGTCGGGATTCATGGTGCGGCTGAAGAAGGCACCGCCGATGATGGCCTGCCGTGTGTTGGTGTAAACCATTGAGTCGCGCTTGGCCACGCTGTTAGGATAGTTGAAGTAAGGCTCGTACTCGCTGACCAACCGGCTCCACTCGCTGTTTGTGGGAGCGACGAACCAGTAAGTGCTGTCCTCGGCATTGATAAGGCCCAGCGCGTTGAGCATCATGTTGTTCAGCTCTGTCACGGAGTCGAGGTAAATGGTCAGTCCGTCGACGATCTCGCCAGGTACGCTCTTCGCATCGTTGAACTCATAGACGCTGTAGCTGTTGAGGAACTGGTAGAC
This sequence comes from Prevotella sp., assembly GCA_017417465.1. Classification (GTDB taxonomy): domain Bacteria; phylum Bacteroidota; class Bacteroidia; order Bacteroidales; family Bacteroidaceae; genus Prevotella. The sequence goes on from JAFPZD010000160.1 coordinate 27,711, forward strand.
GCTGTCGAGGTCATGGTCGTGCCCGAGGTATTCGAAGACATTGGGGAAATAGTCGAGCTTGCGGTCGATGGTGAAGAGCAGACCGTTGTTATAGAGGGCATTGGTGGTCAGCAGGCGACGGTCGCCCAGCGTCGAGGCGGTGAGGCGCACGTACTTGCTGTTCATCAACGTGATAGAGTCGTTGGTGAGCGACGATACGGGGTAGGTGAACAGCGCGATGTGGTTCTGCAGGAACTGCCGTACCACCGTGTTGTCGTTGGTGCGCACGCCAGCGGCGGCCTGCTTTTGGAAAGCCGCTATGAGGCTGTCAGCCTCACCGGCGGTAAAGGCGTCGTTGGTGGGGGCAAACACGGAGTAGGTCTGGCTGCCGTCGAGAATCAGGTCGTAGTGGCAGGCCTTTACTACTTTTGCGAAGTTACTGAGGTTCTGCTGGGCGTCGATGGCCTGCCAGAGGGTACCGTAGTCAGCGGTAGAGGCGTCGTAGTGCTCGTCCCAGGTGTCGGTGCAGGAAGTGAGGGCCAAGACAAGGGCCAAGGCCCACCCAAGCCCTCCCGAAGGGAGGGATGTTTTTATAGATAAAAAGCTGCGTCGTTGTGTCTTTGCGTAGATAACCATAGCGCTAAGAGATTTTTTTAATGGTTTCTATTAACTAAAGCATGCTCTCCATGGCGCCCTCGTCGGTGACGCCATAGACACTCTTTGGCACCAGCTCCAAGTAGTCGAGCATAAACTCGTTGTCGTTGCCCTGCTTTGTGGAGACACAGCGTATGCGGAGGAAGTGATCCACGTTGGGGTCGATGTGGGTGGTGCAGATCACCATTCGGATGGTTTGGGGCTGAGTGGCGAAAATGGTGGTGGAGGTGCTACCTCCGCTGTCGTAGCGGTAGCCGCCGGCCGCACCACGGTAGTAGCCCTTGTTCTTGAGCACCTTCTGATCGGTCGAGAGGTCGATCTGCGACATGCTGGCGTAGTCGGCCTTCCAGTCGGAGCCCAGAATGGACGGGTCGTTGAGTTGCTTCGTCATGTCGAGCGGTATGCCCTGAGGCACATCATCGAAATAGATCTGCGCCACGCCTCGCGTCCCTTCGGCGGCAAAGCCAATGCGAATCTGCCAGTCGCCCTCGTAGGGAACGGGCGGAATCTTGAAGGAGATGTCGAAGTCGCCGAAGAGGTTCATCTCGTCGCCCTCGTAGCTGTCGTAGTAGTCGTGCGGGCGCCGGTAGACGAAGTGGCATCCGTCGTTGAGCGTAACCCCCTTGAGGTAGCCGTTAGGGAAATAGTAGTTGCGGCCGTACTTACCCGTCTCGTCGTAGTCGGGGTCTTGGAACTTCATGCCATTGTTGCGCTCGTTGAGGCGTATGTCGTTGGTCATCAGCTCAGGGAAGATGGTTGAGAAGTCCATGCGTATGCGGTCGTTAAGCACGATGTCGCGGGTGGTGGGATCGAATGCCAGAATGTCGTCGACATAAAAGTAGCGGCCATTGAGGGCATCCTGCTTATAGGTCGTCTCGACGGTGGGTCGGATGAGCGTGCCGAGCACTTGGAACTCATCGTCGTAACGACGGTTGACGTAACGCTGGCCGAGGACGCTGGCGCCGGCCCACTTTCGGACAGTGAGGCGCTCGAACTTCATCATGGTGTGTGGCAGCATCGTCTCGTACCAGTCCACGGGGTTCATCACTGTGGTCAAGATGCCGACGTCCTTCACGGGTGTGAGGTAGTTCCAACCTTTCACGTCACGCGTCACCACATGGTAGGCCAAGAAGCGATGGAGCGGGTTCTTGGGGTGAGTGATGTGTGCAAAGTCGTGGTAGTCGGCATCGGCATCCTCAGGATACACCACATCGTAAATGTCGCAGGCCTTTTGGTACAGCCCTTCAACGGTCGTGATGCCGTATTTTTCGCGGAGCACCGAGTCGGTGGGCACAAACACGGTGTAGCCCGTGCGCTTCTCGTCAGGGACGGTCGCCGTTTCGCGGTTGACGTGGGAAATATAGCGGTAGCGGGGATAGACGGTGGGGTCCCATTCAGCGTCCTTATACTGATAGAGGGAGTCGCGCAGGCCTGCCCGCTCAAAAGCCTCGACATAGAGTGAGATGTTCGGATTCTGCTTCATGACATCGTGGATCATGCGGTTGCTGCTCTCGAGCACCTCGGTGATGGGCTGCATAATGCCGTTCTCGACGGAGTCGTCCTGTAGGGCGAAGATGATGTGCGAGGTACCGTTGAGGAACACCACGGCATTGTCATCGTCGTCCAGCCCGTGGCTCACCTCAATATAGCGGCGGTTCATGTTGGCCGTCGAGAGCACGCCGTCGTCCATGTCGGCCGTGGTATACATGTTTTTCACGATGTGTGTGCGGACAAGGGTGTCGCAGTCGGCGTCGGTCAGCTCGCTGATAGACGTCAGTCCTCGCTTCTTAAGGAACGTCTGCACGGCATCGTTGGTTGGCGGGAAGCAGGTATAAGCACCATAGGTGGCCAGCAGTTCCATCATGCCTGCCCGCTCGACGATGGCCGTGAACTCGCTGAATGCCTCGTGCTGCTGCAGGTACTCGCTCATCATCTTCCCTTTGAAGGTGTAGAAGTTCTCGGCGTCGGGGTCGTCGGAGCAAGAGGTCAAGGCAAACCCAAGGGCGAAGGCCCAAGTAAGGGCGAAGGCCCACCCAAGCCCTCCCAAAGGGAGGGATGTTTTTATAGATAAAAGCGCGAGAAGGAGGGATTTGGCTTTCTTGATAATGATGTTCATAATATGTTGCTTTGTTTGTTGCTATGTTTGTTGCTATATGTTTGTTGCTATATGTTTGTTGCTTTGTTTGTTGATATTGCTTTTTATGTCGTATCGTTTATTCCTCTTTTTGAAGGTTTGTTATCTATTTAGACATCCCTCCCTTTGGGAGGGCTTGGGTGGGCTTTGGGCCTTGTGGGTTTGGCCTTTGGGAGGGCTTGGGTGGGCTTTTTGGGCCTTTACTTCGTTCGTTCGTAGCTGCTGTTCTCCCCACTGCCGAAGGCGGGATTCTGTACGAGGTTCTTGTTCACTTTTATCTCGTCGTTGTGGTAAGGCCAGTAGATGGCCTCCATGCGTGCCAGTTTGCTGGCGATGGCGCCCGTGCCCGAGGACCCCTTGCGCGAGACGACACCCACCAGGTAGTTGGTGTTGCCGTCGCGTCGCGAGCGACGCACAAGGTCGTACCAACGCTTGCCCTCGAACATCAGCTCACGTTGCCGCTCCTCAAGCACGAGTGCGGCCATCGTCGACTTGTTGGGGTAGTTGGCGATGTCGAGGTCCTTGCTGCCCGACGAGCAGTTGGATCGCTTGCTGATAGTGTTCACGATGTCGAAGGCCTGTTTCCGTAGCTCCTGGTCATGCTCGGTGAGCTCCTCGTTGCTCATCATCTCTACGAGGGCTTCGGCCTTTATCAGCATCATGTCGGAGAGTCGGTAGAGAATCCAGTTGGCGTGGCAGTAGTTCTCGGAGTAGAAGCCACTGTAGACGGCCGTAATTTCGGCCTTCGAGAGGTCGACGTAGGCACCCTCACTGCAGTACTTGTTGATGCCCGATAGCGTCTTCGAGCCGTTGACGGCCTGGATGTTCTCGTAGTAGCGTGTGTCGTACTTGTTGAGGAACACGCTGTAGACCTCGTCGTTGACATCGGTACAGATGAAGTCGGCAGGGCGGGCATGACCAGGGAACACTGTCTGGTTGCCGTATCGGCTGCTCACTGCCCCGTTCGACAGCATCTGGTCGTTGTTCATGAAGATGAGTTCGAAGATGCTCTCGCGGCTGTTGCCCTGTGCAAAAATCTCCTGAAAGGCATTGCCGTAGAAGTTGCCCGTCGTCATGGCGTCGCTGATTAGCGGGTAGCCGTCGATCATCTGGTCGTTGGCAAAGACGTTGCCCGACAACTTGTCGAGCTCTTCCTGGTAGGCCGCCGTTTTGGCGTTGATGACCATGTCGGCATAGCGGATGGCCTGCGCATAGTCTTGCTTCCAGAGGTACATGTCGGCGAGCATAGCGTGGATGGCGTCCTGGGTGATGCGCCCGCAGCGGTAGTAGGTCTTGGTCGATGGGTAACGTCGGACGGCCATGTCCTGTACCGTCTCCAAGTCGTTTATCAGACTGTCGAGGACGGCCTCGAAGGGAGTCGCCGGCAGATCCATAGTCTGGTTGTCGTCAAGGTAAGGCTGGGTGGAGTAGGGCACGTCGCGGAATGTCCGGATGAGATAGAAGTACATCAGGTCGCGTAGTGCGGACACTTCAGCCACGGTGGCCCCCAGCTCGCTCTGCGTGTAGCCAGGGTCTTTCTCGGCGACGATGGGTGCGTAATGGAGCACGGTGTTACACCTATTTATTATATTATAGAACTCGCCCCAGGTGGTGAACACGTTGCTGGCGTTGATGTTCTCCTTGAAGATGTTCGACAGGTCTGTCTCGTTCTCGATGTTGGTGCCGCCCACGACGTTGTCGGAGCGGAACTCACCCCAGACCATCATGCGGTCGATGACGGCCTGCTCCTGCATGGCGACATAACAGCCAGCCACAACGTTCTCCACGTCGGCCTCCTCGTTCCAGAACTTGTCGAGTACGATGGTCTCCAGAGGCGTAATCTCAAGGAAGTCGGAGCAAGAGGTCAAGGCCCACCCAAGCCCTCCCAAAGGGAGGGATGTAAGTATAGTTCTGAGGGCGGAAAAGGAGGCAAACCCACCCCCAACCCCTCCCCAAGGGAGGGGGGGTAGTATAGTTCTGAAGGCGGAAAAGGCGACTATCAATTTCTGCTTCAATGCTCTCATCTTCTTATTGTCTTTTTTCATACTCTTTCAATGTTAGTTTCTATCTTCACTCCCCTCCCTTGGGTTGGGGGTGGGTTTTTATTGAAGGTTTATTATCTATCTTCACTCCCCTCCCTTGGGTTGGGGATGGGTTTTATTGAAGGTTTATTATCTATCTTCACTCCCCTCCCTTGGGGAGGGGTTGGGGGTGGGTTTTCGGGTTAGTTTCTATCTTCACTCCCCTCCCTTGGGGAGGGGTTGGGGGTGGGTTTCTGGGTTTCTGGGTTTTTGGGTTTCTGGGCTTGGGTGGGTCTTTAGAAGTCCACCGTCACGCCCAGCGTGTACGACTTGGCGCGTGGTGTCTTACCGCTGTCGATGGCAGCGCCATAGCCACCGTAAGCCACCTCAGGATCTACACCCTTGTATTTGGTGAGGATGAAGAGGTTGTTGGCGCTGGCGTAGAAGCTTAGGCGGTTGAGGCCGATGAAGCGTTTCACTACCTTCGGGTCAAAGGAGTAGGACAGCTGTATGTAGTTCAGTCGGAGGAAAGAGCCATTCTCTACGAAGCGGTCACTGATGAGTGTGTTGTAGTTTGTTGCGGCGCCGTACATAGCACGTGGGATTGGCGTTTGGTCGCCCTCCTTGCGCCACCGGTAGTTGACGGCCTTGCTCTGATTGTTGTTGTTGATCATGGCCTCGGCGTCGAGGCGTGCGAGGTTCAGGATCTTGTTACCCACGCGGTAGTTGAACTGTGTGTTCAGCTTCCATCGGTTGTAGTTCAATGTAAAGCCGAAGCCACCTGTCAGCTTGGGCAGCGAAGAGCCAAGATAGACGATGTCGAGCGCGTTGATATCACCGTCGTAGTTGATGTCCTCGTAGATAGCGTCGCCCCCCTTGAACAGGTAGTTCTTTCCGACGCCATCGTGCGTATAGTTGAACATCATACGGACGGGGTTCCCCTCATCGTCGAGCACCACCTCGCCCGTCTCGCTGATGGCGATGGGCGCCGTGTGTCCATCGGCCAAAAACTGCTGCCGCTCAGCGGTCGTCATGTTTAAGAACGTCTCGTACTGGTACTCGTAGACCCCCTTGAAGCGGAAGCCGTAAATGGCGCCGAAGGGGTTGTACAGCTGCACGCGCTGCAGCACCTCGCGGTTGCCAAAGTAAAACTCCGAGTTCAGCTTGTTGAGCACCGTCTCGTCCATCGACAGAATCTCGTTCGAGTTGTTACCGAAAGTCATGTTGAAGTCGGCGTAGAACTTCCCCTTCTCGATGATGCGGTTCGTGTTCAGGTTCAGCTCCCATCCGATGTTACGCATCGTGCCCACGTTACGGTAGGCCAGCGTGTAGTAGCCCGTGCTCGAGGGGATGCTAACGCCCGCCATCAGCATGTCGCTGCGCTTGGCGTAGTACCACTCCGCCTGCAGCGTCAGCTTGTCGTCGAAGAGCCCCAGGTCAGCTCCGATGTCCCATGTCGACGTCGTCTCCCATCGCAGGTCCGTGAGGCGGATGTTGGTGGGCACCATCGTCCCCATGTCGATATAGCGGCCGCCCTGACTGTAGATACTCTCGTAGAGGTAGTCCTGCCCTGGCTGATTACCCACACGCCCCCAGCTGGGGCGAATAGCGAGCATCGACAGCCACTTGCGTGTGGACCTCATCCACGCCTCGTCGACAATGTTCCAGCGAAGCGAGACAGCGGGGAAGAAGCCCCATCGGCGCTTAGGTCCGAACTTCGTGGTGCCGTCGGCCCGCAGCGAGAAGTCAGCCATGTAACGGCTCTTGTAGGCATAGTGCGTTGAGAACGTGTAGTACATCGAGCGCCACTGGCTGAAGTTCGAGTTCATACCCTGCACACGCCCGCCTCCAGCCGTGCTGGTGATGCCGCCGCTCGGCAGCTTCGTGGCGTCGGTACCCTGCCCGTTGCTACTGCCGCTGGTCAGCTCAAAGCGTCCCATGGCCATCAGAGAATGGTCCTTGTTGTTGAAGTGAGGTATGAATGTCAACGTCTGCTTCGTGTTGAAAGCCACGCTCTTCGTCGAGCCCGTGTAGGCATTGTTCACACCGTTGTTCCAGCTGACGGTGACCAGCTCCTTGGGGTAGAACTTGTCGATGTACTCGTTGAAGATGTTCATGTATACGCGCCCCTGCCAGTTCAGCTGATGGGACTCCTCGTCGAGGCCCCACAGGTGGTAGTTAAGCTCAAACTCAGGCGTGATGTCGTAGGTGCGGTCGTCGAACTTAGCCAACTTTGCACTGGCCACCGGGTTCACCAGCGCCTTCTGGTCACCGTTGAACACCGCCGGCGCCGACTGCAGCATCGTGTAGTACCTGCCCGTATCCTCGCCCGTTACCGGGTCTTGCTCATAGATGCTCATGTTGGGCATCTTGTTGTAGGCTATCGAGAGCAGGTTGTCGTAGTTACGCTTCGTGTCGGTGTAGGTCAGCGAGAAGTTGGTGGCAATCTTGATGCGGTCAGAGACGTAGTAGTCGAGTGCCACACGCGTGGCGAAGCGGTCTTGACGCTGCTCGATGACCGACCCCGACTCGTGGTCGTAGCCGCCAGAGATGCGGAAGGTGGCCTTCTCGCCACCGCCCGTGACACTGAGGTAGTGGTTCTGGCGGAGTCCCCATTGCGTGACCGCATCGACCCAATCCGTGTTGTTGTTGTACTGCTCGTACTCCGAGAACGTCGGGTCGTAGTTCAATTCGCGGATGTTCGAGGCGTTGTCGTTCTGTTCCGGGTTGAAGTAGCTCTCCTTGAGCAGCATGGTGTAATCGTCGCCATCGAGCATCTTGTAGCCAGAGGGCTGGTAGGTGCCTGTCAGGCGTAGCGAGTAAGTCAGTTTCGGCGCGCCCCGTGCGCCACGCTTTGTCGTGATCTCTATCACACCGTTGGCGCCTTGCGAGCCATAGATGGCCGTTGCCGCCGCGTCCTTCAGGACGGTGATGCTAGCGATGTCCTCCGGGTTGACGTTCAGCAGCTGTGCGAACTGCTCGTCGTTGGCGTTAGTGATGTCGAAGTTGCTCATGTCGACGTTCCACGTGTTGCCGTTGACCACAATTAGCGGGTTCGCGTTGGTCAGCGTCGATATCGACGAGGCACCACGCAGTCGCATGGTAGTGCCGGCACCGAGGTTACCGCTGTTAGCCACGATGTCGAGTCCGGCGATACGCCCCTGTAGCGCTTCGTCAACCGTCGTCAGTCCCAGTCCTTCGAACTCCTTCATGTTGATGGTCTGCGTGGCGAACGAGATCTCACGCTCGGGGATGGGCAAGCCGCCACTCTGCAGGCGCTTCTTCGACGTCACGGTCACCTCTTGCAGCTGCGTCTGTGACGCCAGCTTGACGTAGTACTCGGACCGGTTGATGGCATGCGTCTGCGTCTTGCAGCCTACGTAGCTGAAGCGCAGTTTGTCCTTCGGGTTGCGTATGCGCATCGAGAAGTTACCATTGACATCGGTCAGCGTCGCTTCGATGATACGCCCGCTGCCGTCGATCTCACAGACGGAGGCGCCCATCAGCTCGCCCATGTCGTCGCTGACACGGCCGTGGACAGCAGTAATCTGCGCCCTCACTGGGCTCATGAATAATGAACAATGAAGCATGAAAAGGATCATTATCCATTTGTATCGTTGTTTTTCTTTCATAGAAAGAGTTTGAAGGAGTTAGAGGTAGTTTGAGGTAGTTAGAAGGAGTGAGAAGTCGATAGAGCTGCTGAACTAACGACCACTTAATTGTTAAGCGCGGCCACCTCGTCGCGCCATTTCGTCAGCTGCGCCTGCTCGTAGAACAGGGGTCCGTCGATCTGGTGAACAACGATGTCGCTGGCGTTATAGAGTTGCGTGGCGTTCACGTTGTTGACATTCTGTATCCAGTATTCGCGTCCCATGAGGTTGAAGTTGTCGCCCTTTACCACGCGGCGGAGGTTGTGGAGCTGGTCCTCGACGGTCAGCTGGTCGTCGTCGGCATTCACGGTGACGCTGAAGAAGCGCTTGTTCAGTGGGTTCAGCGTCGACGTCTCGTACTTGACATTGTTCGTGGGCTGTCCACCGATGAACACCGAGTTGTCCTGGATATGGTATTTCACGAAGTTCAGGATGCGGTTGGCCACCAGTGTGCGCGCCTTCTTCAGCAGGTTGGCATCGCCGTCGAACTGCTCAGCCGTCAGCTCCTCGTAGTCAGTCCAGTCGGGCAGGTAGCCCTCCTGATGCAGCCGCTCTATCTCGCTGTCGACAGGGACGTAGACCGTGTAGTTATAGGCATCGAACAGCGAGCAGTTGTAGTCGGCGCAGGTGTAGCTGCCCATTCGCGCCTTCAGCAGCGTGTTGGCTGCGCCGCCGTTGAGTAGCAGTTCGAAGAACCTCGTGCAGTTCTCACGCCCGTTAAGGATGTTGTAGAGCGACCGTCGGCTGGTCAGCGGCAGCTGCTGCTCGACGACGTACGACTTACCGTTGCCCGTGCGCGTCTGGTCGTAGATGACCTGCACCACCGGCGGCTCACCCGTCTCTATCTGTAAGCCGCCGCTGATGGTCATCACGCCCTCTTGCCCGGCATGCTCCACCTTGATGACACTGCCGCCCTTCGTGCGGTAGTAGGTATGCCCGTCCTCAATGTTTCCGATGATAATGAGGTTGTCGAGCAGGTCGCGCAGTCGGTTCTGCACCTGGCTGTCGCTGGCATCGTTCAGCTCCTTGTCCTCTACGATCTGCTTCGTCGCAAGGTCGTAGTTATAGCGCCGTGCGCGCACCGTCTTGTAGTCCTGGTCGAAGTAGAACTCGTAGAGAATGGCCGTCGAACTGCCATAGCTGCACGGGTCGATATAGGTCAGCATGGCCGTGTTAGTGGGGATGATGAAGCTGTAGTACGAGTCCATCGAGTTGAGGTAGGGCTCGAAGTCCAGGTGCTCGATGGCCCAGTAGATGACGTTCATCGTCTGCTCGTTGACCAGTGCCGGAAACGACACCGACGCGTAGCTGGCGGGCGTGAACACACGGTTGATGAGGTAGACCACGCCGTTGCAGCCCATGAAGCAGCTGTCGACGTGCGCCTTCGTGATGCCCAAGGGCACCTTCGTCGTGTTGTCGACGATGTTCTTGAACTTCGACGGGACGGTCTCAGTGAACGAGCGAACCAGGTCGATGTCGAGCATCTTGACCAAGACTTTCATCGGCACGTTCTCCCATGCGCCGTAGAGGTCCTGCAGCACCTTGCCGTCGTGGTTCCACCAGTCGTCGAGGGCGGCGTTCGTGGGTACCAGGAGGGCACCGGCGTCATAGTGCAGGTCACGGCCGGCCGTGTTGGTATACATATACTGGCTCCAGCCCGGGTCGAACGGCAGGTAGGCGTCTACCAGCGTGCCGTCGGGCGCCGTCGTCAGCTCGCCGCCCTGCGACGTGCCGTAGTTGCCTGTGTTGCTTGTCGACGAGAAGTATTTCAGCGTGAACACCGAGTCCTGGTTCTGGTACAGGCGGTTATACTCCTTCGTGGCAGCGTCGTCGTAGTAGGGGGCGCAGAAGCGGTCGAGCAGCTGCGCGAAGCGCGACATGACAGGGTGGCTGTGCACAATCTCGGCCATGTTGTCGGCAGCAGTGGCCAGACCGTCCATCTTCTGGATGTAGCCATTCTTGCAGGTGATGTCCTGCTCGACGAGCTTCTTGCCGTTGACCCACGCGTCCTTAGCCGACTGTGACGCGCCGTTAGTCAGGATGCTCAGGTCCTCGTCAGTAATATTATTGGTACGCATGAAGACCGGCAGGAAGTGGATCATCGGCTTCGACGTATTGTCGCGCAGCAGTACGATGCCATCGCGGTGGTCTCGGTAGGCATCCCAGAACGGCGTTGGAGGCATCTGCGACGGCATGATGCGCGAGATGCTGTCGAACACTGAGGCCGCCGTCTCCCTGCGCATGCACTGGCCTTGCAGCGGCGGGTTGCCACTGACATTGCTCAGCAGCTCCACAAGGTAGGCGTTGTTCACCATTGCGCTGTTCAGCAGCAGCTTCTTCTGTGCGGCCGACAGGTCGTCATACTTCCGCACGCCCCAGTCGTTCTTGGCGAAGAACGCATCGTAGACGGCATCGTCGGCCACGAACAGCGTCTTCGACCCCGTCTGGCGCAGTACCTGTGTCTGGCCTAAGTCGTCGATGAGGCGTAGGGTGTAGCCGTAGTTACCGTCCTCGGCCAGGCGTTCGTAGATGCTGTTGCCCAGCCACGCTGGCTCGTCGTTCAGCTCGTCTTTGTCGCACGACGTGAGCAGTGATAAAGGCAAGGTGAGAAGGGCCGCCCCCAGCAATGGCAGGTGTCTTCCGGCTCTTTTTACCAGGCGTAATAGTCTTTTAGTAGTCATATTTATTCGCAATTGCGTTGCAAAGGTACAAAATATTTTTTCATTTCGCAAGAAAAAACGCGTCGTTTTTTTGCTTGTTTCAAAAAAAGTTCGTAACTTTGCCCCCAATATCACCTATTATCAAACTTAAAACACTACGCTAATGAAAACTACTACGCTTAAAACACTGCTTGCAGCAGTCGTCTGCCTCTTTGCTGGTGTAACGGCACAGGCACAGTTCACTGGGACTGTCAACCAAGTGCCACGTAACGACTATGCGCCCGAAGCCGCCTCGTTCGCCATGAGCGATGTGGCTGGGACGCTCGGCACCGATGCCACCACACTTGTGGCCGCCCTCGACGCTTGGATGGCTGAGGGCAGTACCGACCCCAACATGTTCTTCTATGCCGCGCCGTCGGCACCTGACACCTGGACCGATGCCTACACCACTGGCGGCGAGAAAGGCTTCTGGCTCAACGACCAGGCTGAGATTACTGCCTACGGCGATGGCTCGGCTTACTATGCCAACCCCGTCTGGGACGCTGAACAGGGTGTCTTCTCCATTAACATTGGCCTGATGCCCGACGCACTGAAGTGGGGCGTTTACCAGCAGACACTGAAGTTTGCCCTTCAGTATGGCGGTAAGACGGCCACGTTCACTGTCGACCTCATCGTCACGGGGCCTGACATGCCCGACGTCCCCCAGCCCACGACGCTTGTCGAGAAGGACCTGAACGTCGTTGGCGAGGCTGAGACCACCGTTGAGCAGTATCCGCGTGGCGGCTACGACTCCGACCTCGTGAAGCTCTACGTGCCCGACCTCCTCGAGAAACTGGGCATTGCCAGTGGCGACGTGCTGGCCAATGTGCTGGCCGATGTGCTCTACGCTACGCAGTACGATGCTGGCGACTCCATCAACATCGGAGGCCTGAAGAAGGATGAGCTCAGCAACGCATCGACGGCCAACGCGCCTGGCTTCTGGCTCCATGCTGTTCAGGACGAGAGCGGTAACGAGACGGGCGAGTGCTCGTCGTACAGTTATAATGGTGAAGACAAGTTCTTCATCGAGAGCTTCACGTTCGACGCCGATACCCTCTTCTGCTATCTCGGACAATATCCCGGTGTGCTGAAGGCCGAGGAGCATTGGTACACCAATTTATATATAGTATGGGGTGACAAGGCCTACCGCCTGCGCTACATCCTCTCCGTCCTTGAGCGCGAGCAGGGCACGGGCATGGCCAACTTCAACAAGGTGGGCCAGGATGCCGTCACCGTCACGCAGGAGCCGCGCACCGCATGGGGCTCCGTACAGATCTATCCCGACATGGAGGCCATTGCAGCCGCACTGGGCTGTGAGGTGTCGGCTGTCGGTTTCTATGCTCTCGACAACTCCGATAACTTCGGTCAGAACACGGCCAACAATGGCGGCTTCTGGTTCGACGAGGGCGGCCGTGTGGTGTCCTACACCGAAGGCGCTTTCTACATTGAGCCAGCCGTGGCCAACGATTTCTCGACGCTCAACGTCGGACAGATGATCAACAAGTACAATGTGGGCGATGAGTTCACCGCAAGCGTCTACTTCATGAACGGCGACAACTACTACCAGTACGACGTCACGCTGAAGATCACCGAGCCGGAGTACATAGAACATTCGTTCGAGAACGTTTCGACGCGGGCCTTCGCACTCCAGGCACTGCTCGACACCCAATATACGCCCTTAGACCTCGCCAAAGTCGACATCAGCGAGGTGGAGGCACTTATCGGCACGTCGACGCCCGTGCTCTATGGCTATAATCGCGAAGAGGTCGTCGAACAGCGTGGCAAGTACTCAAAGGAGTGGAGCTGCGACCCCAACCCCGGCTTCTGGCTTACCGATAAGGGTGAGGTGTCAACATGGTACGACGAGAACGCCCGCGTCGGCATCTGCTGGCTCAGCGACGGTACGCTGCGCTTCTTCCAGTATCCCAATCGTAACAGCATCGGCGACGTCTTCAAGACGCAGCTGTACCTCGTCAACGAGGAGGCCAACAAGATGATCACGCTTAACATCAGCCTTACATTTGTCGAGACCCTCGTCGAGAAAGACATCGTCGGAACCGAGAACATCATCCTGCCGGTGAGCACGAACGACTTTGCCATCGACATTGACCTCGACAAGGCCGCACAGGCCCTTGGCGTTGAGGTCGACGACCTGCTCAACCCCAACAACTACTACTTGCGGGGCCTCACGTCGGAAGGACTCTATGGCGAAGGCCAGAACTGTGAGAATGGCCTGAGCTTCCAGTTCGATGGCGGCTACGATGGTTACGGCGACATCATCATGACCATCGAGGACAATGGTGATGGTCCGCAGATCATCATCTTCAGTAACAGCGAGGTGCCCGAGAACCTTGATGTCATGATGCAGTTCTGCTTCGACGTGAACGACCAGCAGTATGTCTATTACGTCCACTTCGTCACCGAGGAGGCCTACCTCAACGGCATCAGCGAGGTAAGCACCATCCGCAGCGCTGTCGCTGCCATCTACGACCTGCAGGGACGTCTGTTGTCGAATGGCCATAAGTCAAATAGCCCCCAAAAGGGTGTCTATATCGTCAACGGCCGCAAGGTCATTAAGAACTAAGCCGCAGGCTAAGTACCCACAGCTCATTGATGTCCGTGGCCGACAGGTAAGCGTTTACCTGCCGGCCACGGCTATTTTGTTTATAATATGGTTGGCGTCTGCTATCTTCGCATGCCTGTCTTCAAAGACCCTATCGTTGATTCCGCCGATAGGAGGCTTGGGAGAACGGCAAGCACATCTATCGTTTTTTGAAAAACTAATATCACCAATATCACACATTTTATAATCTTCTGATTTTCTGTGCCGTAAGTGTGATATTAGGGGTGATATTAGTGGTGATATTGTGATATTGAAATAGCCAAAGCCGGGTAATTTTCCCTACTTTTTTGTTGGTTTTCATCACAGGGAACCCAACGCTTGGCGGCTGCGATGGTGGGCAAGGTGCCGGAACAGCTGCGCACAGCCTGCGGGTTTCCTGCGAGGAAACCGATGGTTTCTTCCGCAGGAAACCGATGTTTTCTTCCCTAGGAAACCGATGTTTTCTTCCCTAGGAAACCGATGGTTTCTCCGCGAGAAACCACTGACGTGCCGTAGGTACGCGCCAGCAGGGCGTGGCGGGGACAGGCACGCAAGGGCGCTTAGTAGCGAGTAAGATAATAGAAGAGGGCCGCGAGGATAAGAATGAGGTAAGAACAGCCCTTCCAGATCTTGCCGAAAACATAGCAGGCAACCAGCAACAAGACCACCAGTACCACGTCGTCGATGCCGAAACGGATGGGCTGGAAATCCATGTAGCCATCCAAGTCGTCAAGGGCATCGCCACCACGGGAACCACCAAAGTCATCGTCATCGTCGGGCTGCGCCCACGAGCGTAACCCTGCTGCCAATGACAACAGCATGACATAGAGTCTTAAAGATAGGTTTTTTGCCACTTTTTGAAAGCCATTTTTCTTTTGCGGGTGCAAAGTTACGAAATTATTATTAAATAAGGAGCATAATTAGAAAATATTTTGTACCTTTGCACCGAATTTGCGAAAGACATGACCAAAATCAACATATTATAAACTCTAAATCTTACATTATGTACACACGTTTGACCGCTGCTGAAGCAGCAGCATTGATTAAGAACGGAGAGAACCTGGCACTAAGCGGATTCACGCCCGCAGGTGTGGCCAAGGCAGTGACGAAAGAGCTGGCAAAGGTTGCCATCAAGGAGCATGAGGCCGGCCGCGAGTTCAAGGTAGGCATCTTCACTGGCGCCTCGACAGGACAGTCAACTGACGGTGAGCTTGCCAACGCGCAGGCCATCAAGTACCGCGCCCCCTACACCACGAACCCCGACTTCCGCAAGCACGTGAACATGGGCGAGATCCCCTACAACGACCTTCACCTGAGCCACATGGCACAGGAGCTGCGCTACGGATTCTACGGTGACGTCGACTGGGCCATCCTTGAGGTGTGTGACATCGAGGAGGTTGGCGACGAGTTCCGCGTCTACCTGACCGCCGCCGGTGGCATCAGCCCCACGGCTGCCCGCCTTGCCAAGAAGGTCATCCTCGAGCTTAACTCGTTCCATAGCCCCAATGCGAAGTACATCCACGACGTATACGAGCCCCTCGACCCGCCCTATCGCAAGCCTATCCCCATCTTCAACGTCGGCGACCGCATCGGTAAGCCCTACGTCTCCATCCCCCGCGAGAAGCTGGTGGGCGTCGTAGAGTGCAACCTGCCCGACGAGGCTCGTGCCTTCAAGGACAGCGACCCTGTGACCGATAAGATTGGCTACCTCACAGCCGAGTTCCTGGTTAGCGAGCTCCATGCCGGCCGCATCCCCAAGGAGTTCCTGCCCCTGCAGAGCGGTGTAGGCTCGACGGCCAACGCCATCCTCGGCGCCCTGGGCGAAGACAAGCACGTCCCCGACTTCAACATCTACACTGAGGTCATCCAGAACTCGGTCATCGACATGATGCTCTCGGGCCGTGTGAAGGACGCCTCAGCCTGCTCGCTCACCGTCTCGAACGAGTGCCTGATGCAGGTTTATAACAACATCGGCTACTTCAAAGACCATCTGACGCTGCGCCAGAGTGAGATTTCGAACCATCCCGCCGTCATCCGCCGTCTGGGCGTCATCGCTATTAACACCGCCATTGAGTGCGACCTTTACGGTAATGTCAACAGTACCCACATCAGCGGAACCAAGATGATGAACGGCATTGGCGGCTCGGGCGACTTCGAGCGTAACGCTTACCTCAGCATCTTCACCTGCCCCTCGACGGCCAAGGGCGGACTCATCTCGTCGATTGTCCCCTTCGTCAGCCATCAGGACCACTCAGAGCACGACGTCAACATCATCGTCACCGAGCAGGGTATCGCCGACCTGCGTGGCAAGAGCCCCGCACAGCGTGCACAGCTCATCATCGAGAACTGCGCTCACCCCGACTACCGGCCGCTGCTGCGTGAGTATCTGAGCCTGGCCTCGGGCGGACACACCCGCCACTGCCTGACGGCTGCCTTCGCCATGCACGACACGCTTGCTCGCAAGGGTGACATGCACCTGACCGATTTCGCCGAGTATGTGAAGAAATGAAGTAGTTAGAAGGAGTATGAAGTAGTTAGAAGTAGTTAGAAGTCGATAGACCTGCTGATCTAACGACCGCTAACTACTTCTAACTACTTTCTGCGACTACGAGTTCCTTCTAATCCCTTTCGATTCTTTCCAACTCCTGCTGTCGCCCTCAACTCCTTCTATCGACTTCTACCTCCCTCTCACTCCTTTTAATTCCTTCTAACTCCTTCTATCTCCATCATAACTAGATTTAAACCACAACAATGGAACAGAAAAACTACAAGCGCATCACCGTCACATCGGCACTGCCCTACGCCAACGGAGGCGTACACATCGGTCATCTGGCCGGCGTGTACGTACCTGCCGACATCTACGTCCGCTACCTGCGCGCCAGGAAACGCGACGTGCTGTTCGTCGGCGGCAGCGACGAGCACGGTGTGCCCATCACTATCCGTGCCCGCAAAGAGGGTATCACCCCGCAGCAGGTGGTGAACCGCTACCATGCCATGATACGCGACTCGTTCGACGAGTTCGGTATCTCGTTCGACGTCTACTCGCGCACCACCTCGAAGACCCACCATGAGTTTGCAGCACAATTCTTCCGCAAACTCTACGATGAGGGGAAGCTCACCGAGGAGACCACCACCCAGCTCTACGACGAAGAGGCTCATCAGTTCCTCGCCGACCGGTATGTCACCGGCGAGTGCCCCCACTGCCACAACCAGGGCGCCTATGGCGACCAGTGCGAGAAGTGCGGCCGCGACCTCTCGCCTACGGAGCTCATCAACCCGAAGTCTACGATTTCGGGCAGCACCCCCGTACTGAAAGAGACCAAGAACTGGTACTTGCCGCTGAACGAATACCAGGAGTGGCTGAAGCAGTGGATACTCGAGGGTCACAAGGAGTGGCGCCCGAACGTCTACGGACAGTGTAAGTCGTGGCTCGACATGGACTTGCAGCCGCGTGCCATGACGCGCGACCTCGACTGGGGCATACCTGTTCCCGTCGAGGGAGCCGAGGGCAAAGTGCTCTACGTCTGGTTCGACGCGCCCATCGGCTACATCTCTAACACCAAGGAGCTGTGCGAGCGTGACCCGCAGCGCTGGGGTACGTGGCAGCAGTGGTGGCAGGACGAGGACACCCGTCTGGTGCATTTTATCGGTAAGGACAACATCGTCTTCCACTGCATCATCTTCCCTGTGATGATGAGAGCCCACGGCGGCTACATCATGCCCGACAACGTGCCGGCCAACGAGTTCCTGAATCTTGAGAACGACAAGATATCCACCTCGCGCAACTGGGCCGTATGGCTCCACGAGTACCTGGAGGACTTCCCCGGCAAGCAGGACGTGCTGCGCTATGTCCTGACGGCTAACGCGCCCGAGACCAAGGATAACAACTTCACGTGGAAGGACTTCCAGGACCGCAACAACAACGAGCTCGTCGCCGTCTACGGCAACTTCGTCAACCGCGCCCTGCAGCTCACCCAGAAGTACTGGGCGGGCGTCGTGCCACCGCGTGGCGAGCTGCTCGACGTCGACAGCGCCGCCATTGCCGAGTTCAAGGACGTGAAGGAGAAGATAGAGTCGCTGCTCGAGCAGTTCAAGTTCCGCGATGCACAGTTTGAGGCCATGAACTTGGCACGCATCGGCAACCGTTACATCACCGAGTGCGAGCCATGGAAGGTGTGGAAGACCGACCCGAAGCGTTGCGAGACCATACTGAATGTCTGCCTGCAAATCGTAGCCAACCTCTCGATTGCCTTCGGACCCTTCCTGCCGTTCTCGTCGAACCGTCTGCGCTCGCTCATCAACACCAACGACCTGGAGTGGGACCAGCTCGGCAGCATCGACCTGCTTCCCGCCGGCCATCAGCTGAACGAGCCGCAACTGCTCTTCGAGAAGATCGACGACGAAGCCATTCAGCGTCAGCTCGACAAGCTGGAGGCTGCCAAGAAGGAGAACGCCGCCGCACAGTGGGAACCCGCTGCCGTGAAGGACGTTGTGCCCTTCGAGGACTTCGAGAAGCTCGACATCCGCGTGGCTGTCGTCAAGGATTGTCAGCCCGTAAAGAAGTCGAAGAAGCTACTGCAGTTCACCCTCGACGATGGAACAGGCCAGGACCGCACCATCTGTTCGGGCATCGCACAGTACTACGACGACCCGTCGGTGCTGATAGGACGCCGCATCCTCTTCGTGGCAAACTTCGCGCCCCGCAAGATGATGGGCATCGAGAGCCAGGGAATGATACTCAGTGCCGTCGACAGCGACGACAGTCTCAGCGTCGTCACCACTACCAAGGACGTCAAGCCTGGCAGTCAGGTGGGATAAGAGATCGTGTATAGATGGGGCGGCCCGCCGGTTTCGACCGAGCGGGCCGCCTGTGTTGTGGGAGCGGGGTGTCGGTGTTGTGGGGCGGATGGCCCAGTCTGCTGTAAGCCATTGTGTATAAAGGATTTAAAGAAAACCGTATCTTCCCGATGAGAAGATACGGTATTGTTGCGAAGAAGATACGGTATTGTTGCGAAGAAGATACGGTATTGTTGCGAAGAAGATACGGTATTGTTGCGAACAAGATACGGTATTCTTCAAAACCCCTCGCCGGGGCGGTGTTTACCCTATCTGGTCGAGGGCCTGACGGATGTCGTCGAGGATGTCGTCGATATCCTCGATACCCACCGACAGACGGATGAGATCCGGTGCAATGCCTGCCTCGCGCAGCTGCTCGTCACTGAGCTGTCGATGCGTGTGGCTGGCGGGGTGGAGCACGCAGCTGCGGGCATCGGCCACGTGAGTAGCGATGTTGATGAGCCGGAGGCTGTCCATCCACTTGATGGCCGTTGCCCTGTCGCCCTTCAGACCAAAGGCCATGACGCCGCAGGAGCCGCCGGGCAGGTACTTTTGTGCCCGCTCATAGTAGTGGTCGCCGGGCAGCCCGCTGTAACGGATCCACGCCACGCGGTCGTCCTTGGCCAGCATCTCGGCCACGCGCTGCGCGTTGCTGCAGTGCTGGGCCATGCGGAGGTGGAGCGTCTGCAACCCCAGGTGGAGCAGGAATGCGTTGTGGGGCGAGGGTATGCTTCCCAGGTCGCGCATCAGCTGTGCTACGAGCTTCGTGGTGTAGGCCATGCGTCCGAACGCCTTCGTGTAGGTCAGTCCGTGGTACGACTCGTCGGGCGTGGTCAGTCCGGGGTAGCGTTCGGCATACTCGTCCCAGGGGAAGTTACCGCTGTCGACGATGGCTCCGCCGACCTGCGTAGCCATGCCGTCCATGTACTTAGTCGTAGAGTGCGTGACGATATCGGCGCCCCACTCGAAGGGACGACAGTTGATGGGTGTCGGGAAAGTGTTGTCGACGATGAGGGGCACGCCGTGGCGGTGGGCAATGCGGGCGAACTTCTCGATGTCGAGCACCGCACAGCCGGGGTTCGAGATGGTCTCGCCGAAGAGCGCCTTCGTATTGGGTCTGAAGGCCGCCTCTATCTCCTCCTCGCTGGCCTCCGGCGAAACGAACGTGCTCTCAATGCCGAGCTTCTTCATCGTCACGCCGAAGAGGTTGTAGGTGCCTCCGTAAATCTCGTTCGAAGTAACGAAGTGGTCGCCCGCCTGGCAGATATTAAAGAGGGCATAGAAGTTGGCCGCCTGGCCGCTGGAAGTGAGCATGCAGCCGACGCCTCCCTCGAGTGCGGCAATCTTGGCCGCCACCATGTCGTTGGTAGGATTCTGCAGACGGGTGTAGAAGTAGCCCTCCTTCTTCAGGTCGAAGAGCATGCCCATCTCGTCGCTGTCGTCGTATTTGAATGTCGTACTCTGCACGATTGGGAGCTCTACCGGCTCCCCGTTCTTAGGCTGATAGCCAGCGCGCACGCAGAGCGTGCCCGGTCGTAGTTGCTTATCCATAGAAGTGTTGGGTTGAAAATCGGGTGCAAAGGTACAACTTTTCAGGGAGAAAGGGCGTCCGCATGCGTTAAAGCAAGTTAAAAGGCCGTAGTTTTGAGCGAAGTGTTATGCCAGTTGGTGAAAAAGCCGTACCTTTGCAGATGTGAACACACGGCATGTGCGGTTCACCTTTATACGTCAGACTATGCAAGCAATCATACTCGCGGCCGGCATGGGCCGCCGACTCGGGGAATACACCCGGGACAACACCAAGTGCATGGTGCCGGTGAACGGCATCAGGCTCATCGACCGTCTGTTAGGCCAGCTGGCCCAGCAGCAGCTGCGGCGCGTCGTCATCGTCGTGGGCTACAAGGGTCAGGAGCTGAAGGACTACATCGGCAGCCGCTACGACGACCGGCTCAGGATAGAATACGTCGAGAATCCTGTCTACGACCGAACCAACAACATTTACTCGCTGGCCCTGGCCAAGCAGCAGCTACAAGAGGATGACACGCTGCTGCTGGAGAGCGACCTTATCTTCAGCGACCGCCTCATCCCGATGATTGTCAGCCATCCTTACCCCAACCTTGCGCTGGTGGCCAAGTACGAGCCGTGGATGGACGGCACGATGGTTCGCATCGACGACGAGCAGAACATCGTGAACTTCATCTCGAAGGATGCCTTCAACTATGCCGAGGCCTCCGACTACTACAAGACCGTTAACATATACAAGTTCAGCCAGGCCTTCGCCTGCCAGAAGTACCTGCCGTTTCTTGAGGCCTACACCAAGGCCGTGGGGCTGAACGAATACTACGAGAACGTGCTGCGAATCCTGTCGCTGCTGAACACCCATGACCTGAAAGCCCTGCCGATAGGCGGCGAGAAGTGGTACGAGATCGACGACAAGCAGGACCTCGACATCGCCGAGGCACTGTTTGCCGACGAGAAGGACGTGCTGCGAAAATACTACGGTCGCTACGGCGGATTCTGGCGCTTTCCGCAGATGCTCGACTACTGCTACCTGGTCAACCCCTATTTCCCCTCGCAGCGCATGCGGGACGAGATGCGGGCGCAGTTCGACACGCTGCTGACCGAATACCCTTCGGGCATGAAGGTGAACACGCTGCTGGCCAGCAAGTGCTTCGGCGTCAGCGAGCCTTACGTCGTGCCGGGCAACGGGGCTGCCGAGCTCATCAAGGTGCTGATGGAGGGCGTGGCCACCGCCGGACCCACTGCGGCGGGCGCCGCGCCGGCGAAGGTGGGCGTCGTCCGCCCCACCTTCGAGGAGTACCCCAACCGTTACGACGCCGACCGTCTGGTGACCTTCGTGCCACAGAATGCCGACTACCGCTACACGGCCGACGACCTGATGGACTACTTCGACGGCAAGGGCATCAGCCAGTTGCTGCTGATCAACCCCGACAACCCGTCGGGCAACTTCATCGCCCGCACGGACGTGCTGCGACTGGCCGCCTGGTGCGGGCAGCGGGGCATACGCCTGCTGGTCGACGAAAGCTTCGTCGACTTCAGCGACGACTACGCCACCAACTCGCTACTTCACGACCGTACGCTGGAGACTTACCCGCACATGGCCGTCATGAAGAGCATTTCGAAGAGCTTCGGCGTGCCGGGGCTGCGCCTGGGCATTCTGGCCTCGGCCGACCGGGACCTCATCGCGCGTATAAAGAAAGAGGTGTCTATCTGGAACCTTAACTCGTTTGCCGAGTACTTCATGCAGATCTACAATAAGTACGAAGCCGACTACCAGCGGGCCTGCCTGCGGTTCGTACAGGAGCGCGCCCACTTCTACCAGCAGTTGCAACAGCTGCCCTTCCTGCGCGTCATGCCCTCTCAGGCCAACTACTTCCTTTGCGAGGTGCTGCCGCCCTATACGGCCAGCGGCATCGTCATACGCATGCTCAGGCAGCACAACATCCTGACGCGCGACTGCAGCCTGAAGCCTGGCCTCGACCCCAGCCGCCAGTATATGCGCATCGCCGTCCGCAGCCATGAGGACAACCGGCGGCTGATTGAAGGACTGAAAGGATTGTCGCTATGAAAGTATGCATTTGTGGAGGTGGCAATCTGGGACATGTCATCGCAGGATTCATTGCTGCGCAACGGCAGCATGATGTCTGCATGCTGACGAGACACCCGGAGCGATGGCAGCAGCAACTCTGCATAGAGACACCCGACCGCGGACTGCTGGAGGGAAGGCTCGACGGCATCTACAACGACCCGCAAAAGGCCGTTGCCGATGCCGACATTGTTTTGCTCTGCCTGCCGGGATTCTCCATCTGCGAGGTGCTGCGTCAAATAAAGGACTACCTGCAGCCGCAAACGGCCGTCGGTAGTGTGGTCAGCAGCACGGGATTCTTCTTCGGGGCCATGCAGCTGCTGCCTGCCTGCAATCCACTCTTTGGCTTCCAGCGCGTGCCGTTCATAGCACGCACCATTGACTATGGCCACCGGGCAAGGCTGACCGGATACAAGAATAAGCTTCATCTGGCTGTGGAACATTGCGACCACCCGGAGCCGCTGCGACAGGCTCTCGAGGCTATGCTCAGGACACCCATCAAGCTGCTGGACAGCTTCTACGAGGCCAGCATCAGCAACAGCAACCCGCTGCTGCACCCTTCGCGCATCTACAGCATGTGGAAAGACTGGCACGAGGACATCACCTACTCCCGTATACCTCTGTTCTATGAAGAGTGGACCGATGAAGCCTCACGCCTTTACATCGACATGGACCGTGAATTGCACGTGCTGCTGCGTAAGCTGCCCGTCAGCGAAGGCAGCATACCGACGGTGCTTGAATACTACGAGAGCACAGATGCCGCGACGCTGACCCGCAAACTGCAATCGATTGAAGCTTTCAAAGGCATACCTGCGCCGATGAAACCTGTCGGTGGCGGCTACGTGCCCGACCTGCAGAGCCGCTATTTCACCGAAGACTTCCCTTACGGACTGGCCATCATAGACCGTCTGGCGAAAGAGCATCACGTAGAAGCCCCCACCATCAGACAGCTGTGTCAATGGGGCGAGCAGCTTATCGCCACTCACGCTCACGCAACAGAATAACATAAAAAGGGTGTAACATGAAACAATACGACTACCTGATAGTTGGTGCCGGACTCTTCGGAGCCACCTTCGCCTTTCTGGCAAGACAGGCAGGCAAACGCTGCCTGGTGATTGACAAGCGTCCCCACACCGGCGGCAATGCCTACTGTGAGGATGTTGACGGCATCCACGTCCACAAGTATGGGGCGCACATCTTCCACACGAAGAACAAGGAGGTGTGGGACTTTGCCAACAGTCTGGCCACGTTCAACCGCTACACCAATTCGCCCATTGCCAACTACAAGGGACGGCTCTACAATCTGCCATTCAACATGAACACCTTCTACCAGATGTGGGGGGTGACAACCCCGCAACAGGCAAAGGACAAAATTGATGAGCAGCGCCGGGAGATGGCCGGGCGTGAGCCGCAGAATCTGGAGGAGCAGGCTATCTCACTGGTAGGGCGCGACATCTACGAGATTCTCATCAAGGGCTACACCGAGAAGCAATGGGGCCGCAAGTGTACCGACCTGCCCGCCTTCATCATCCGGCGGCTGCCAGTGCGCCTGACGTTCGACAACAACTACTTCAGCGATCCCTATCAGGGCATACCCATCGGTGGCTATAATGTCATTCTCGGGAAACTGCTCGAAGGCGTTGAGGTGAGGGTGAATGCGAACTTCTTCGACCACCGGCAGGAGCTGGAGGCAATGGCTGAGCAGACGGTCTATACAGGGCCCATCGACGAATATTTCGGCTATAGCCTGGGACAGCTCGACTGGCGCACACTGCGATTCGAGCATGAGCGTCTCGACACTGCCGACTATCAGGGTAATGCTGTGATGAACTTCACCGACGGTGACACTCCCTATACCCGTATCATCGAGCACAAGCACTTCGAGTTCGGACAGCAGCCCTTTACCGTCATCAGCCGTGAATACAGCAGCGAATGGACACTGGGAGCCGAGCCGTTCTATACGGTCAATGACGAGCGTAACAACCGGCTGGCCGAGCAGTACCGCCAGCAGGCCGCCAGCCTTCAGAACGTCATCTTTGGCGGACGGCTGGCTGAATACAAGTATTACGACATGGACCAGGTGATGGCCCGTGCCATACAGTTATGGAACGAACACAACGGACTATGAACATTTCCGACATTCAAGACACTGTCGTCGACGGGTATAGGGTTGAGCGCAAACTGCGTCAGCTGCAAATGACGGAGCTCGAACTCCTGAAAGAGTTGCTGCGCGTCTGCCAGAAGCACCATCTGCGCATCTTTGCCGACAGCGGCACACTGTTAGGAGCCGTCAGGCACCACGGATTCATTCCCTGGGATGACGACATCGACATGGCAATGCCACGACCGGACTACGACAGGCTTGCTGAAATTGCGAACGAAGAGTTCCGTCCGCCACTCTTCTTCCAGAACACTTTTACCGATCCGCTCCATGTGAGGGGACACGCCCAGTTGAGAAACAGCGAAACGACGGGTCTGCTGGAAGAAGAGTACGACCTTGACATCAACCATGGCATCTTCATCGATATCTTCCCGCTGGACGGTGTGCCTGAAGACGAAGGTCAGCAGCAGGCCGACAAAGCCGAACTGACGCGGCTGCTGCAGCTGATGCGCAACAACCGGCCATTCCGCCTGCCTGTCACGTGGAATCCGATGAAAATGCTGAGATATGCCAACGGAAGGAAAGAGGCTCTCAACTACTTAAAACGTCACGGAATGACTAATCAGTACTGCTTCAGGCGGTTTGAAGACATTCTGCGCAAGACCGACTATGAGTCGTCGGCAAGGGTGGGCACCCTGGCATTCTGGTACCGACGTTTTAAGCCACATGCCATCTATGACAGTGCGGTACTTCTTCCCTTCGAGGATATTGAGATTCCTGTGCCCGTAGGCTACCATGATCTGCTGGTCATATTCTTTGGCAAGAACTATATGACTCCCATTCACGAGGCGACGGCTCACAGCGGGCTCGTCTACGATGCTGAACGTCCTTACCCCATCATACAAAGAGAGCTGCGGCAAAAGCACTCTTGGTGGAAAGACTTTGCGGCTGAGATAAGAAAACGTTTCTGAAAACAACAGGCTGCATGGGTGAGACACTGAAAGAAAAAACATCAAAAGGACTGTTCTGGAGTTCCGTCAACAACGGCACTACTCAGGTCCTCAATCTGTTGTTCGGCATCTTCCTGGCCCGTCGGCTGACAGCAGCCGACTATGGCATTCTGGCCGTCATCGCCGTCTTTACCCTCATTGCTGGTTGCATACAGGCTGCCGGTTTCTCGCAGGCTCTGGCCAACAAGAAGGACGCCTCCCATCGTGACTATAACGCGGTATTCTGGTTTAACACCCTGGCAGGATTCTTCCTGTATGCCCTGCTCTTCTGTTGTGCCCCGCTCTTAGCCCTTTTCTTCCATCAGCCGGTACTGGTCGACGTGTCGCGATTCACGTTTCTTGCTATCCCCATATCGGCTCTGGGCATCATTCCTAACGCCTACCTATGGATTCATCTGCGCACGAAAGAGTTGGCAGTGGCTAATTTCGTAGCCCTCGTCATCTCAGGAAGCATCGGCCTGTGGATGGCCTATCATGACTATGCCTATTGGAGCTTGGCCTGCCAGCAGGTCTCTTATATCCTTGTGGCCGATGTCATGAAATACTATTTTACACGGTGGTACCCCACCTTGCCTGTTGATTTTCGGCCCATTCGCTCCATGTTCAGGTTCTCTGTCAAAGTGCTGGCTACTAACATTCTGACAACAGTCAACCAGAACGTCCTCACTTTTATCTTTGCACGACTGTTCCCGATAACGGCCGTCGGCATCTACAACCAAGCCAACAAATGGAACACGATGGGGCATACGCTCATCACGAACACCATGAACCAGGTGGCACAACCTGTGCTGGCCGCCGTTAATGATGACAAGGAACGGGAATTGCGCGTGTTCCGAAAAATGATTCGTTTTACGGCTTTCCTGGCATTCCCCATCATGCTGGGGCTGGCAACGGTTGCTCATGAATTCATCATCCTGACCATCACCGAGAAGTGGGCCGCTTCCATCCCACTGCTTCAGATTCTGTGTGTGGGCGGCTCTTTCATGCCTTTTTATACCTTATACCAGAACATGGCCATCAGCAACGGGCGTTCTGACATTTACCTGCACTGCTCCGTCATCCAAATCTTGATACAGCTGGCTATCATTGTTGTCTTCTACCGTTGGGGCATCACAACGATGGTCATTGCCTATAGCGTCAGCAACGCGCTGTTCCTTTTCGTGTGGCATCTCTTTACTCACGAGTTGTGCGGCATAAGGCTGCGCCAACTACTCAGCGACATCATGCCATTTGCACTCATTGCCCTGACGTCGATGGTTGCCACTTACTGCCTGACGATGCAGATTAAGCCCCTTCTGGCTTTGCTGGCCACGCGGGTCGTCGTCGCCGGCTGTCTCTACGTTGCTGCCCTGAAACTTCTGCATGCAGAAATCCTGGACGAATGCTTGCAATACGTCATGGATAAATACAAGAGAAACAAACACTAACCGAATCAAGCTCTTTATGGAAAAACTACTGACCCTGATTATTCCTACCTATAACATGGAGAAATACCTCTCCACCTGTCTTGACTCGTTGCTCATCAGTGAGGGGCAGGACCGTCTGGAAGTCCTGGTAATCAATGATGGCAGTAAGGATGCCTCGTCTGCTATTGCCCACAGCTACGAGGGTCGCTATCCTGACTGTTTCCGGGTCATTGACAAAGAAAACGGCAACTATGGCTCATGTATCAACCGCGGGCTTAAAGAGGCTGCCGGAAAATACGTGAAAGTGCTCGATGCCGACGACTTCTTCGACACTGAGGTGCTCTGCACCGTTCTCAGCAAGCTGGGCACCATTGACAGTGACCTGGTGCTGACAGACAACATTATTTTTGGCGACAACGATATCAGCAAGAAGGAATACACCTTCCCCTTCCAGCCGGACACAGAACAGCCCTTTGCCGAAATCTGCGACAAAGACGAGTTCAAGGGGTGTGTACAAATGCACAATGTGATGTATAAGCGGGAGCTGTTCTCGCGTTTTGAGTACCACCAGACGGAAGGCATCTCTTACACGGACATGGAGTGGATATTCTGCCCAATGTCATACGTACGGACGTTTACCTATCTGCCTCTGCCTCTCTACCACTATCTCGTAGGAAGGGAAGGCCAGACCATCGCTCCACAGCAAATGAAACGCAGTGCCGAGCATCAAGCCGTGCTCTGCAACGACATGCTCAGCCATTTCGCCCTGGCCGATAAATCCGTCACGGCTATCAGTCACTATCTGGACTTCCGCTTAACGCGGCAGGTTAAATATCTGTATAGAATTTATCTTGCAGAATTTCCCGACATGGACCTTACGAAAATTGTTGCTTTTGACAAAAGGCTGAAAGAGTTGCAACCGCAACTTTACCAGACTGTAGGAAATCGCACCATGGGGCCTTTCATCCCTATCAAATACGTTCAATATTGGCGCAACCACAACTATGCGCCCCAACCCCGATATTTCTACACCATCTTCAACGCCTACAACAAGGCGCTGCTCTTCGCCAAGCGCCTCTTCGGCCTGCATCATGTGTAGAGGCGCTGAACCGTCGGCTCTATAATCGTCGGCACCAGTCCGCTGATGCCTTCGCCACGCTTCACCCGTTCGCGCACCATAGTGCTTGATATGTCGAGAAGCTCTGCATCGGCTACACTGACATTGGGTGGCAACGACGAGGCGTCGATGTCGTTGTTCCTTCGCGGATAGACTACTATCTGAAAGTTTTTCACAATGTCGTCAGCTCGGTACCACTGGCCGAACCGTTCCCAGTTGTCACCTCCTATCAGCAGCACGAACGTCGCATCGGCATAGTCCTCCTTCAGTCGTTGCAGCGTATGCCAGGTGTACGAGGGCTTGGGCAGGTGCAGTTCGTAGTCAGAGACGACGATGCCGTCCTCACCATACAGCGCAATACGTGCCAGATTGTAGCGCAGACGGTCGTCTAACAAGTCTTCTGACTGCTTCAGCGGGTTCTGCGGCGACACCATCAGCCACACCTCGTCGAGCCCCGCCCGCTGGCGCAGCTCGCGGGCCAAGGCTATGTGCCCGCTGTGGATAGGGTTGAAAGAACCCCCGAACAGGCCTATCCGCATGGTTGTTGCTCTGGTTCTTATTCTGCAGCAAGGAACTCCCGGATCAGCCGTAGCGTCTCCTGCTTAGCCACTTCCAGGTCGTCGTTGACCACGATGTGGTCGAACTGCGGGGCAAATGTCAGCTCGTACTCAGCCTTGGCCAGACGGGCCTCAATGGCCTCCGCCGTATCTGTGCCGCGGCCTTCCAGTCGGCGGCGCAGCTCCTCGACCGACGGTGGCTGGATGAACAGGCTCATGGCCCGCTCGCCGTAGAAGCGCTTGATGTTCACGCCGCCCTTCACGTCGACGTCGAACACCACGTTCTGTCCTGCCGCCAGCTGCCGCTCCACCTGTGCCTTAAGTGTGCCGTAGAAACGGTCCTCGTAGACTTCCTCATACTCCAGAAACTCATCGTTCTCAATGCGTTGGCGGAACTCGTCGGGCGTCAGGAAGAAATACTCCACCCCGTTCTGCTCCGTCCCACGTGGCGCACGGCTGGTGCACGAAATGGAGAAATAAAGATTCAGCTCCGGATGCTCAGCCATCAGCCAGTTCACAATGGTGCTTTTGCCACTGCCACTGGGGGCAGAAAAGATTATCACCCCCCCTCGGTCCCCCCGAAGGGGGGAAGTGGCTGGCGCATGATTTGAGCATAATGTTGTAGGTTGTTTGTCCATCACTTTTCTTATTTTGCTTATAACATCGTCAATATTACCTAACACTTCCTCATTCGTAAACCGAATGACAGTGAATCCGTATTGGTTCAAGTATGCAGTACGTTCCTTATCATTCGTCCCATATTGCTATTAAACACATCGCGCCAGCCCCCCTCCCCCTTCGGGGGAGTCGGAGGGGGTTTTTTACAGGGCATTCAGCACCTGCTCCTTGATCTGCTCCAGCTCATCCTTCATCTGTACGACGAGGTTCTGCATCTCGGCGAGGTTCGACTTCGATCCCGTGGTGTTTATCTCACGGCCCATCTCCTGGGCGATGAAGCCAAGCTTCTTGCCCTGGCCGTGGCCGTCGCGCATGGTTTCGCGGAAGTACTTCAGGTGGTTGGTCAGGCGCTGCTTCTCCTCGCTGATGTCGAGCTTCTCAATATAGTAGAAGAGCTCCTGCTCCAAGCGGTTCTTGTCGTACTCCACACCGGGAATCTGCTGCAGGCCATCGACGATGCGCTGGCGGATCTTCTCCACACGCTGCTTCTCGTAAGGCTCAATCTCGGCCAACAGCCGCTCGATGTTGTCGATCTTCTCAGTGAACTTCTTCTCAAGTGCGGCACCCTCCTGACGACGGAACGCCACGAGGGCCTCAATAGCCTGTTCCACAGCTTGCTGTGCGGCAGCCCACTCTTCATCGCTGAGCTCTTCCTGGTCGGTACGTGTCAGCACGTCGGGCATGCGCATCAGTGTCGTCATCCAGTCGTCGGGCTCGGGAATGCCCACACGCTGCGACAGCTCTTTCAGCTGCAGGTAGTAGTTCTCTACGAGTGCAGCATTGACAGGCGTAGCGTCGACGCCCGTCTCCTTCTCTATCCACAGGCTGAAGTCAGTCTTGCCACGCTCCAGGGCCTGGCTGATCATCTGCCGTATTATCATCTCCTTCTCGCGGTAGAGTGGAGCGATGCGTGTCTGCAGGTCGAGCTGCTTAGAGTTCAGCGACTTAATCTCGGCGTGTATCTTCTTGTCCTTGTATGCTACGACGGCCTGGCCGTAGCCCGTCATTGATTGTATCATTTCGACGTACCAAATTTGTTATACGACACGTTTTCTGGCTTCCACTTATCCTTCGGCGTAGGCTGCTCGGCGGGATGGCCGACAATGACGATGCAGAGGGGAACGACGGTTTCAGGCATGCCAAGCACCTGCTGGATGTGCTTGTAGCGCTCGTCCATCGGGTAGGCACCCGTCCAAACGGCACCAAGCCCCATGGCATGGGCTGCCAGCAGCAGGTTCTCGGTGGCTGCCGACGTGTCCTGAATCCAGTATTCCTGTGCCTTGCCCTGAAGGGCCTTGCTCATGTCACCGCAAACGACGATGGCTAGCGGGGCGTTGCGGAGCATGTCGCCGCCACGACCTTTTCCGGCCAAATTGTCGAGCATGGCCTTGTCGTCGACGACGACGAAATGCCACGGCTGCTTGTTCACGGCTGTGGGAGCGGCCATGGCGGCACGCAGCAGCTTCTCCACGCAGCAGGGCTTCACCTTCTCGTCGGTGAACTTACGCACGGAGGTGCGGGTCATGATAACCTCCAGGGCGTCCTTCTTGTTCTGGCCGCAGGCCATCTGCCCGCCGGCGCACTCCTTCTTCTCGGCCTCGCCCTTCTGTTCGCAGCAGCCTTGGGCGAAGGTGGCACCCGTGCCCACTGTGAGCAGCAGTGCCATTGCGATGATTTGCTTTTTCATTGTTGTTACTTGCTAAGAATGATTGCTTTGTGCGTGCAAAGGTACGAAAAAAGTATGAAACCACGTTACTTTTTTCCTTTTATTAAGTTTTGGGGTGGCAGCAGCTCCGGTGGCCCCCAAAGATTGCTCCGAGAAGTCTGGGAGTTTCCTCGGAGAAGTCTGTAGGTTTCCTCGGAGAAGTGTGGAGGTCTCCTCGGAGAAGTCTGTGAGTTTCTTCGGAGAAGTCTGGGAGTCTCCTCAGAGCGGACTGTAACGAGAATCCCCCGCAGCAACTGCTTTTCCAGTCGCTGCGGGGGAAATCAATAAGGGTTGTGTGAATGGTTGCAGTGAGCGTTTACTTCACAACCACCTTCTTGCTACCAACGATGTTGACGCCCCGCTGGGTGTTATTGAGGCGCTGACCGGAGGTGTTGTAGACGGTCTTCTTCTGGACGTTAGCCCGCACGCCGCTGATGTCGGTGGTAGTGTTCTCTGTTACTTCGAGCAGCCAGCCTTCCTTGACGTTCGTGCCGGGCTGGCTCCAGAAGGCTACGATGTCGTAGGCACTGCCGGCCTTGAGTGTGAGGTTCGAGCCGGCCTCGCCCTCGACGACGCTTTCTGCGGCATCACCTTCGATGGTGACGAACTCGCCTGAGCCGATCCACTCTGTGCCGTTGACTACAATCTTGAACTCCTGGTCTTCAGTAGTTTCCTTGAGGTTGACGGTGGTCTGGTAAGCCATGTCGTTGTATTCGGTGACGGTCATCTCGGTGCCACTCCAGTCGTTCCAGCTGCCGTTGATGGTGACGCTGGTGATTTCGGGATAGACACTGTAGGTCTTGCCGTTGACGAACACGAGGTCGGCAGTCTGTGCTGCGTCTTCGCCGCTCTCGCCGTTGCTCCAGATGATGTACTGGGGCTGGTGCTCGGAGGTGAAGTTGTAGGTCCAGGTGCGGTTGAAGAAGCCGCCTGTAGCCTCGACGGGTGTGCCGGGCCATGCGCCGCTGGGCTCTGCGATGACGTTGCCGTCGCCGTCCTCAATCCATGTGTAGGCATAGACGGTTCCCCAGCGCTCCTCGTTCTTGAAGCTCACCTGGAAGGGTCGCTCGACGGTGAGGGTAAGGGTGTTGGCAACAATGTCGGCAGTGAACACGAGTGAGTAGTCGCCGGTCTCGGCGGGCGTCCAGGTCTGATTGCCCTCGGCGGGCAGCTGGTAGCCGTCCCAGTTGGCGTTGGCACGGAGCTTGTACTCGTAGCCCTCGGCGGGCACCTCGTCGACGGTGACGTTGAGGGTGGCGGTGTAGATGTTCTTGTTGTCAGCATCCTGCTCCATGAAGAGGTCGTCGTCCCAGGTCAGGCCGGGGATGGTGCCGACGATGCCGTAGAGCGTGCCGTCGATCTTGAGATTCTTGAACTGCACCTGACCCTTCGACTGGCGGTTGATGTAGAGGCGCACCTTGGCCTTCTGGCCGGCATAGTCGCTGAAGTTGACCTTGAAGGAGTAGAACTCGCCGTTCTTCCAGATGGCGTTGCCCTCGCCGTCATCGCCGGGCATGTTGTCCTTGGTGATGGCGATGATGTCCTTATACTCCACGCCGTCGGTGGTCACCTGAATGGCCACCTTGTCGCCCTCCTGCATTGTCCAGTCGGTGGGGAAGCGGACGGGAATCTCGGTAGCTGCTATATCGACGCTGAGCCAGTTGCTGCCCTCGTCGAGATAGATGTCGTGAGTCTCACGCCAGCATTCGGCGGGAGCCTCTGCCGAAGCAGCGTTCACCTGGTTGTAGAAGTAGCCATAGCGCTCGTTCTGCGACCATACGCCGGCATCTTCATCGTTCTGGCTCCATCCGAAGGGCGTCTCGCCGATGGGTGCTCCGTCGAGGTCGAAGGCCCAGGGCAGCTCAGCAGCTGTCACGGTGTTCGCGTCGAGATACTCTGACGAGTAGCCGCCGTTGCCGTCGGTGCTCCAAGCACGGAAGAAGTAGGGTGTGCCAACAGTCAAGTCCCCAACGCCGACGGCGTCGACCGACGGACCGACGTAGATGACCTTGCCGCCGCCCTCAATCTCCTGACCAACCTCGTAGTTGCCGGTCGGTGTGCCGAAGGCACCGTAGGTCAAGATCTGGTCGTAAGGATTCTTGGCTACCACGTCGGTCATGGCGATGACCATCTGTGCGCCGCTGTCCTCAGCCTTCAGGGTGATGTTGGTTTTGTCGACGAAGGTGACGGCGAGGTTAGCGGGAGCGGCGGGCTTCATGGCGACGGTGGCCTTTTCGGAAACGGGGCCGTAGAGCGGGCCGTTCATACAGAGCGAGTTGTAAGCGACGACGAAGATGTTCCACGTGCCCTGAGACATGTCGTTGGGTCCGTAGAACTCGCCGCGGTCGACGTTGGCGATGACGCGGGCGTTGCCAATCTCGTCGCCTACGGCATACTTGGTCTTGTCGGCGGGCTTCTCGGTCAGCTCATCGTCGGTGGTGGCCAGCACGAGGTAGTGGTCGGCGGTGACGGCTTCGAACGTGCCGCTGATCTGCGTGGTGGTGGAGGTCAGCTCAATGGTCGACGGAGCCAGCAGCGGAGCCGAGCAGGGCTCGGGAGCCACGAATGTGTAGACGGTGCCGTCCTGCGGATAGGCGGTGGCAGTGTAGCTGATGGTCTGGTCCTGAGCGGTGTAGTCGGTGCCTTCAAAGTTGCGTACCATCAGGCGGTCGCTAGCGTCGCCGAGGATACCGATGCGCATGAAGTTGTAGTTGCCGGGAGCGACATCGTCGTAGGGCTTGAAGCCGCTGACCTTGATCTCGATGTTGCCGTTGTTCTCATAGAGGCGGACGATGACGGTGGCCTTGGCGCAGACGTCCTGCTCCCAGTTGTTGTTGGTGCGGACGCCCACATTCTTCCACTGCACGGCCAGTGCGCGGGAACCCTCGGTGCCCTCCGTCCAGTAGCTGATCTCGGAGTCGTCGTAGCCATAGAAGCCGTTGCGCATCACGAGTCCGACGACGTCGTGGGCATCAGCGTTATTGAACAGATTGCCTTGCAACGTGTGCACGCTGGTGGTGACGGTCTCGTCGGGGAAGAGCTGGATGAAGCCGTCGGAGCCGATGACGAAGTACTTCATCTGCTGGCTGTTGTAGCCGAAGTCGAAGCCGATGGGGAAGGCGGTGACATCCTCGGCGGCGTTGAAGTTCAGGTTGCCGTCGTTGTCGAGCAGCAACTTCGAGAAGTCGGTGCCCGTGGTGCCTTGCAGGTCAATCACGGTGGGTGTGCCCGGAGCGCCCTCCACGCGGGTCTGCACCGAGTAGGCAATCATCTGTGCCGATGCGCTTAGCACGGCGAAGAATACCATTGCTAAGAAAGTTAGTCTTTTCATAAGCGTTGTTGTTTGTTAGTTAATAATATGGGAACTGTATTCTTACTTGCCAGCCATGATGTTGGTGACGGCCACGATGTCGCCGATGCCCACCTCGCCGTCGCCATTGATGTCGGCAGCCTTCTTAGCGGCTTCGTCTACATCGTCGCTTGCCATGATGTTGGTGATGGCCACGATGTCGCCGATGCCCACCTCGAAGTCGCCATTGACGTCGCCCTGGGGTGTGGGATAGGTGACGTTGTAGTTACCGTCAGGGCTGATGCGGAACACGGTGATGCCCGGATTCTTGCCGGCTTTCTGCTCACGGTAGAACAGGTAGGCAGCCTCTTCCTCGACGATGAAAGTGACGTTGGAGGGAGCAATCTCACGCCCGATGGTGCGTGTCCAGACGCGGTTGCCGTCCTTGTCGTAGCGGCGGATGACGAACGACTCGTTGTTGTAGGCGGCCAGGTCGCGATAGCAGCTGATCCAGTCGCCACACTTCAGCGAGCCTACGCCGATGAGACCGTAGAAGTAGCCGCCCGCCGAGGCAGCGCTCTTGCTGGCAATAGTCATGCCCAGCTCGTCGTAGAGGTAGTCGCCGTCGAATGAGAACTTCTGGTGCACGACTTTGCCGTCGCCCTGGTCAGAGGCGAACTGCACGAGGATTTCCTGCGTCTCGGGGTTGGCAGCAATCGAGGGGTAGTTGTGGTCGTAGGCGTCAGCGTTGTAGGCATCGAGTCCGGAGAGTCCGAAGCCTAATGAACCGTCCTCGTTGATGTGCTGCACGCGGATGTTGTGCGAGAAGCCACCCATGGGGCGGATGAAGGCCACGCAGGCACCGCCGTTGCCGTCGCTGACGATGCGGTACTGGTTCATGGCCATGCCGTCGTACTTGTACTCGTCGTAAATGACGGGCTCGCCCCACTGGTCCTCCAGGTCGCGGTTCAGGCGCTGCACGCGTGCACCGTCGGCGGTGTGGTCGAAGAGCAGCAGGTCGCCGTCGAGCGAGGGAAGTATGTAGTACTGCAGGAAAATCTCGTCGCGCAGCACGCGTGGCTTGTCCCATGCGGTGACGCCGTCGGCATCGATGCGCTGGATGTAGGTGGCACCCGTCCAGTTGACCTCGTCCCGCTGTGAGACAAAGATGAAGTAGGTGTCGTCGCCGATGACGAAGGCATTGGTGTAGGGGCTGTCGGCGATGTCGGGGCAGTCGATGCCGTCGAGTCCCCAGAGGAAGTTGCCCTCCTGGTCGACCTTATAGATGGCGGGCGTGAAGTGCTGCGGGCTGCCGCCGGTGTCTACGTAGCTGTCTTCCTCGGTGCGCCCGTCGGAGACGGTGACGATGGCTGAGCCGTCGGAGGCCACGCAGAGCGCATACTCCGACCAGTAGGTCGGCGTGATGTGGTCGTTGACCATGATGGGCTCGTCGAACTGTGGCACGCCGTCGCGGTCGAGCAGCTGTAGGTAGGTGCGCACGGCGGTTACGCGTGCGCCATTGATCATCTTGTGACCCCACGTCTTCCAGGCTATCCATGTTTTCTTGTCGGGGGTGCGTACCACTTTCGGCGAGCAGGCGTAGTAGTCGCCGCCGGTCTGTGTCTCGCCGTTCTCGTCGACATAGGTGGTGCTGACGAGGCATTTCGGCGTGGCGTTGGTGTTCCACTGGGCAAAGGCGGCAGCAGTGCCGGCCAGTGCCAGAGCTAAGAGTGCATAAAGCTTTTTCATTGTCGTTGGGTTTTATTTGTTGTTGATAATCTTTCTGTCCTTATATATAATAATAGGTGTAGCAGGCGTGGCGGGACGGCCCTGCAGGTCGTAGTAGTGGTGAGTGGTAAGTGGTAAGTGGTAAGTGGTGATTCCGGTGGCCACGGCGTTCTGCAGCGAGAAGTAGACGTCGTGGATGGCTTCGGTGTAGGTGGCCTGTACGAGCAGGCGGGTCTTGCCTGTCTCTGGGTTCACCTCGTGGAGCATGTAGTAGCCACGGCCGTTCTCACCAGTGATACCGTCGCCGGCGGCATCCTCAAATTCGAGCAGATAGCAGTCGTCCGTATCCAAGGGCAGGTCGATGACCTGTTTCTTGCGGGCCTCGGTATAGGGTCCGCCCTCAGCCACGACGTCACCTGCCGAGTTGAGCACCGTCCAGGTGGTCTCCTCGGGGTGTTGGTCGGTCATAATGGTCAGGCGCACGGCATACTGTGCGTTGACGGCGTTGGTCAGCGAGTAGTGCTGGTGGACGCTTTCCACGTCGGCACCATTGAGGTCGGAGAGCCACAGCTCCACTTCGTTGGCACTGCCGTCGGCAAGGGTGAAGTTGGTGAACGGCGGTATGCGTAGCGAAGCAATCTCCAGGGGCTCCAGGCTACCGGTCCATGCCGTTTGCTGCACGCTGCCGTTGATGTTGACGTTGAGGTTAGCCGTGGTAAGTGTCTCGCTGCCCGTGTTACGGACGATGAGGTTGCACGTGAACTCTGGCATACAGATGCGGCTGGGCATGTTCTCCACCCGCAGAATCTTTGCGTTCTGGGCATGGCCGTTGGGCCGTGGCGTATAGGCTACGCCGACAACCTCCTTAGTCGTGATGTCCTGAACAAAGGTGACCAGTCCCAATTCGTTCTCGTCGGTGAAGTGCTGCACGGGCCATGTGAATTCGTACTGATAAGGCGTCACCTGCGTGAGACTGGCCTCAAGAGGCTGGCCTTCGGCGTTGGGCAGCAGCTTGCGCATGACGTAGTTCCACGAGCGCTCGCCGTTGGCTGCCGGCTGGTCCCACTCGATGCGCTCCTCAACGACGGCGACGAAGAGGCGCAGGTTGCTGCCATCGGTGATACCGATGGGCGAGAGGCTGACGTTGGCCTTCAGCTGGTTGTCGTCGGTAATCGTGGCCTCAGTGAACACGTTCACCTTTTCGGCAATCTCGCCTGCACCGTCGACATAGAAGTCGAGATACTCCTCATAGCCCCAGGAACCGACATGCTCGCCATTGACCTGCAACGAGGGCACGCCCGTGACGCCGTAGTAGTTGGCACGGGCTATCACCTCCTCTGGGTTGGCCAGATAGAAGGGATCCTGCGGCGAGGGGAAATTGTAGTGGTAGGTAATGGCCACCATGTCGCCCATACGATCGGCAATGACCTTGTCGAACGAGGGCGAGAAGTCGGCACATGGGTCGCACGACGTGTTGGTGAACTCCTCGAAGAGCACCAGGCGGTGGGGTGGGGTGGGCGTGCTGCTGAGGTTGAAGAACACGTCGTAGACGCTTCCCTCATAGTCGCCTTGTGTGATGCGCTTGGTCTTGCCCTCAGCGTCGACCTGGAACAGCTGGTAGTAGCCGTTGCCGGCGCTGCCCTTGATGCCGTCGCCACCAGCATCGAGGAATTCCAGCTGGTAGCAGTCGTCGTGGGTCAGCTGGAAGTCGACGGTGATGAACTTACGGGCCTGCCCGTCGTAGGGACCGCCCTCGCGGATGACGCTGCCAGCCGAGTCGTAAAGCTTCCACGTGATCTCTTCGGGCTTCTTGTCGGTGTAGAGTTTCAGCTGCACACCATAGGTGGCCTGCACGGAATTGCTGAACTGCGAGGTGCGCGTGTTACTGACGGTAGTGCTGCCGTTGATGTCTGAGAACCACACTTCAACCAGGTTCTTGCCGTCGCCGTTGAGATTGAACGCAGTGAAGCCATCAAAGACGAGTGTGTCCTTGTCAAGGTAGCCAAGGCTGCCCGTCCAGGGGTAGCGCTTCACCTCGTCGTTGACCATTACATTGAGGGTGGCCGACGTGATGGTGTTGGCACCGTCGTTGCGCATGATGACCTTGCCGTAGTAGTTAGGCGTGCAGATAAGGTCGGGCGTGTCGTAGAGGTTCTGTAGCACTAGGCAGTTCTCGCCCTCGGCGTTGGGGCCGCTATAGGCAGTGGCGAGCACCTCTTTGGTCTCGATGTTCTGAACGAAGGCTACTACGCCTAACTCGTTGAGGCTGTCGAAGAAGTCGACAGTCAACTCCGCATTAAAATTAAACGGTGTGGCAGAAAGGCTTTGTCCGGAAGCGGGCGTCAACAACTTGCGCATGGTGTAGTAAAGCTCCGTTTCCCCGTTTGGATAAGGCTTGGGCGACACGATGTGCTTCTCGATGAGTGCCACGAAAAGGCGCAACTGCGACAGGTCGCTCCCCTCGGTTAACTGGGAGGTCTCGAGTGTAGCTTGTGTGCCCACGACGGAAATGTTCAGCTGATGACCGGTCAACTGCTTCTGAATGTCGATGACAAACTGAGCGGGCTGCTGGGCGCAGTAGCTGATGGCATTACTTAGGTAGTCAAAGTTGCGCTCGCCAAGCTCCTGACCGTCGACGTAGGTCGTGGGGACGGCCGTCACGCTGTAGAAGTCCACTTTACCCTGATGACCTTCCTGGTCGAACAGGTAGTAGGGGTCTGACTTGTCGGGGTAGGCCGAGTGGTACTTGATGGCGATACAGTCGCCCAACCGATAGTTAATACACGAGTCGAGCACGGGTGACCACGATGCGCAGGGTCCGCAACCAGTGTTTGTGAACTCTTCGATTAGCACCAAGCGCTTCTGTTGTGCCTGCGTGGCAGTTGCGGCTATCGCTAAAAACAATAAAAGCAAGTAGACTTTCTTCATGTTCGCTTTGTTACTTTGATTCAAATTTCGGTGCAAAAGTAACAAAAAGTAGCGAAACAAACAAGAAAAAGACGAATTATTTGTAAAAAAACGAATTAAGGCGTCCCTGTTTGCTCGTGTTTGGCAAACTCGAAACGCCCTATGTACCCCGACCGGGAAGGTTAGACCCGTCTCAGCCATGCGGGGCAACACTGTTGCCATTTCGTGTGCAAAGGATTGAATACTTTTTGAAATGCGAGCATAAAACGCTGAAAATAAACAGATTATTATCTTGATACTTTGGTTTTTTGGAACTATCAGCATGCTGGAAGCAAGCCATTTGAAAGTCTCTCGTCAACCTTTCCGATTTTAGCATAATTTGCCATTCGTTGGGATGAATTAACGCCATATTAACACCCAGATTTGAAAGCATTGGCAAAAGAGCTATCAGGCAACCTTTCATCACACGTTATTCTTTTCCTGATTGATAGCGTCTTGTGCGTAAGTGAGGGCATCGTTCTTCGCGTCATCTTCGTTTTCAATCACATCAAGTATCTTGTCTGCTAACCAGACGACAAGCAGTTCCTTCTCCTTTACGCCAAAGAGCTGGGCCATGATGGGAAGTTGGCTCCGCTTTGCCTTTCGCTCGCCACGCTCTATCTTGCTATACATAGGTGTATCAATCTCTAATGCTGACGCCAACTGTCGCTGCACCATTCCCTGCTCCTCCCTGA
Organism: Prevotella sp.; assembly: GCA_017417465.1. Classification (GTDB taxonomy): domain Bacteria; phylum Bacteroidota; class Bacteroidia; order Bacteroidales; family Bacteroidaceae; genus Prevotella. Next base: position 67,125 of record JAFPZD010000160.1, read on the forward strand.
GCGCTCTTATCTTCTTTCCAAATATCATGTTAGGCTAACTTAATCGAAGAAAATGAAACCATTTCTCATCACCATGTGATTGAACGGATTGCGCTCGGCAATCTCCTTCAAGGTGAAGTTGGGGTCGAATACATTGCTTATCTTCAGCAGGTCTTTGACCACTCTCGACTTCTGGGCAATCGTGGAGCCACTGGCTCCGAAGTACTCCGCAATCTCGTACGACGAGGTGCTCAGCCGGGAATCCTTGCTGAACATGAAGTTGACGCTGCAAATGGTATATACTGCTGCCGCTGCCCATATCTCCAGTCGGCCAGACTGCAGAGGGCAGGTGCGTTTGCGCCCAAGCTTCTGCACCAGCTTGGTACACAGCTCTGCGCACTCCTCGTCTAAACGTTCATGGCAGAATGCCACTGCCAATTCAGTAATCTTTGTCTCTCTTTCTTTCAGTTCTTGCTTATCCATAATTACTCTATTTTGTTTGTTGTTATTATTCTTCTCATCACAACAGACCAGTTTGCATCATTTGCTAATCACCCATTCACCCGTTTTGCTGGAACCCTCATAGTGCACGCCATATTGTTCTTTCAGAATTCGGAGGTCATTTTGTATGGTAGTATGCCCTACACCAAGCATATCTTCAATATCCTTACGAGTAATGCGTGGGTTATTTTTGATAATAGCTATAATCATATCAAGCCGTTCTTGTGGCGACAATTTTTTGGAGCCAATTTTGGGGCCAATTTTGGGGCCAATTTTTCTGTTTTTGGGGCCAATTTTGGGGGGCACTTTTGGGGGCACTGCCCTCAATACGCTTAATCGGGAGCACCAAGGATACTTCGTCCACCTCCAAGCGGTTTTCTAATACAGGCTCTGCCCAACCTGCCTGTTTCCAAGCACTGAGTATCATCGGGAAACCAGAGCCAAGGTTTTCGCCATAGCCAATCATCCTTAGCATATTCTGCATCTTGGGGTTACTCCACCACCTCCACATCACTATCCGTCAAGATGTTGTTGCTCACCTTATTACTATTGATGGTGTTCCAGAAGTCCTTAAGGATTTTATCAGCATCCTCAACACCTTCTATCCGAAACCTCTTTGCCAGGTCTTTCTCTTTCATGTCTTCAAAGACACCCAGCAGAATAGTTCCGCCCATCGTGTTTGCAAAAGCCGAATAGCTCTCCCATACCGACTTAGGCACATCGGTTTTAGCCAGTTTTGCCTCTAATGTCAACCGCTCACCCTTCTGCAACAGTTTCTTTATGTCATTTTTGCTCATATCATTATAACGTTTTGTTTCTGTCTGTTATTTTTCCATTACACTGAATCCTCATGGCGAAATCGAAGACCATGATTATTTCTGGCGTTTTCTTAGATGCCTTGATGAATGCAGCTGTGTCTCTTTGTTGCTCATCCTTGCTCCTGCTCATAAACTCCAACAGCAAATCAGCAGTGGTCTCAAGACCATAGGGGAGTTGCTTCTTGACCTCTTCCTTAATTGGAAGAATTTGTGACATATATGGGTCCCTCATATCTGAAACTACGTAATAGAGCTTACTTATTCGGCATTTGTCAAATTCTGACCACAAAGATAAAGAAATAATTGCAGACTGAAACGTTTCCTCCCCGCAATCTGCTATAATTTATGATTTTTTGAACCTTCTATAGACGGAAGCCACGCCAGTACCACGATGATGCCCCAAAAGGTATTTGGCAAAGGTACAAACATTCGTTCAATGTCCCAAATGTCTTTTTGCACTCATTAACAAATGACCGCAAACCAACTGCTTGCCGTGGTAAATTAACGCCGAATTAACGCTCAAGTAAAGAGATTGTTGATATAACCCGCTGGTATAACACAACTTGCAAAAATCTCTTAGTACCCCGACCGAGAATCGAACTCGGAACTAAGCTTTAGGAGAGCCTTGTTATATCCATTTAACTATCAGGGCATGCACAACAATGCATTTGCAGGTGCAAAGGTACGAAAATCCTTCGACACCTGCAAATGCTTTGGGCATTTTTTTATCTTGCGATGACAAGATAGTAGTTTTTCTTGCCACGCTGTACCAGAAGGTACTTGCCATCGATGAGGTCGTCGGCAGTAATGGTGCGGTCGTCGGAGAGCTTCTCCTTGTTCAGCGAGAGGGCACCGCTCTTGAGGAACTCACGGATCTCACGCTTGCTGGCGAAGACGTTGGCCGTCTGAGTGAAGAGCTCTGAGGCCACCTGGCTAAGCTGGTCTTTCTGAATTTCAAACTGGGGTACGCCATCGAAGACATCGAGGAACGTCTGCTCGTCGAGTTGCTCCAGCGCCTCGCGGGTGGCCTTTCCAAAGAGGATGTTCGAGGCAGAGATGGCCATGTCAAGGGCCTCCTGCGAGTGTACCATCACGGTGACCTCCTCAGCCAAACGCTTCTGCAGCGTACGGCGGCCGGGATCAGCACGGTGCTCATCGATGAGTGCGTCGATGACGTTCTTTTCCAACGATGTGAAGATCTTGATGTAGCGCTCTGCATCGTCGTCGCTGACATTGAGCCAGAACTGGTAGAAGCGGTAGGGCGTGGTGCGCTGCGGGTCGAGCCAAATGTTGCCACTCTCCGTCTTGCCGAACTTCTTGCCATCGCTCTTCGTGATGAGCGGACAGGTCAGGGCGAAGGTCTCCACCTCGCTGCCGAGCGTGCGGCGGATAAGTTCCGTACCGGTGGTCATGTTGCCCCACTGGTCGTTACCGCCGAGCTGCAGCTTCACGCCATAGTGCTGATAGAGGTAGAGGAAATCGTAGCCCTGCAGCAGCTGGTAGGTGAACTCGGTGAACGACAATCCGTCGCGAGCCGTGCCGTTGAGGCGTTGCTGCACGGAGTCCTTGGCCATCATGTAGTTCACGGTGATGTGCTTGCCCACTTCTCTTGCAAAGTCAAGGAACGTAAAATCCTTCATCCAGTCGTAGTTGTTCACCAGCAAGGCGGCATTCTCGTCCTTCGACTCGAAGTCAAGGAACTTAGCAACCTGTCGCTTGATGCACTCCTGATTATGGCGCAGCGTCTCGTCGTTCAGCAGGTTACGTTCCTGCGACTTGCCTGAGGGGTCGCCAATCATGCCAGTGGCACCACCGACGAGGATGACGGGACGGTGGCCACAGCGCTGCAGATGGCGCAGCATCATGATGCCACAAAGGTGACCGATGTGCAGCGAGTCGGCCGTCGGGTCGGTTCCTAAGTATGCCGTTACCATCTCCTTCTGGAGGAGTTCTTCAGTGCCTGGCATCATCTGTGCCAACATTCCGCGCCAGCGGAGTTCTTCTACGAAATTCTTTCTCACCATTTTATTTTACTATTTGACAATTTACAATTTCACTTCCCATTTCCCACTCCTCACGGCACTGGGTCATAGCCCGATCCACCCCAGGGGTGGCAGCGCAGGATGCGGCGCACAGCCAGATAGAGTCCTTTGAATGGTCCGTGCTTGGCGATGGCTTCGCGAGCGTATTGTGAACAGGTGGGCGTGAACCGGCAGGCGGCAGGGGTGAAAGGACTGATGCACCGCTGGTAGAAAATGATGGGCGTCAGCATGAGCCACTTGAGCACCATCTCAACATATCGCCATAACTGTTTCACGACACGCCTCCTTCTTCGTTTCGCCTTACAACTTCCTCCTTTTTCATCTCCTCTCTTTGGGGGAGGCAGGGTGGGGTATCCTTCTTTTTTACCCCTTCCTTGATGCGTCGCAGCAACGTACCCACACGCCTGTAGACCTCCTCGGTGGGACAGTGCTGTGGACTGAGCCATACGAAAGCCAAGGCTAGCTGACAATGTTCGTCGAGGGCAGCGGCCAAGAGCGACTTTTGGCGGCGATAGGCCTCACGAATCTGACGTTTCACGCGGTTACGGTCAACGGCATGCTTGAACTGTCGCTTCGGCACGCTGATGAGCAACTGAAGGGCAGGGGCATCCTCACGCGCACGTTCCTTTTCTATATATATAGCCCGCAGAGGGTAGGCGGTCAGCACATGATTCTGCCGGCTAGTGAAAAGTTCGCCGATGAGCTTCTGACTGACGATACGCTCCTGCTTGCAGAACGTTGAGGGTTGGTGGTTGTTAGTACCGCTGTCCACAGTGACACGCTCTCTGCTTATTCTTTCCCGTCGGCATGGCCACCGCCTGCCTGTTTGTCCTTTTCTTCCAGCACCAACAGGTGGTGCAGCAGGGCACCCGTCATCGAGGGATACTTCTCAGTGGGAGCCTCGAGGTCGAGGCGCAGGCCAGCATCGTGAACGGCTTTCGCAGTGGCGGGGCCAAAGGTGCCAATGGCGATGTCGCCCTGCTCGAAGTTGGGGAAGTTCTTCGTCAGCGACTCAATACCGGCAGGACTGAAGAAGAGAAGCATGTCGTAATCAAAGGTCTTCACTTCCTCCTCGGTGAAGTCGTTGCTCACCGTCTTGTACATCACGCACTCTTTGTGCTGCAGCTTCTTGGAGTCGAGCAGGCGCGTCAGCGAGTCGTTGTGAACGTCGCTCTGAGGCACTAAATACTTTTCGGTCTTGTGTTTCACCATTGCCGGAAGCAGGTCGTCAATACGGCCGGTGCTACCAAAGAACACCTTACGCTTGCGATACTGCACATATTTCTGGATATAGAGGGCTATGGTCTCCGTTACACAGAAATACTTCATGTCCTCGGGGATGTTCACGCGAAGGTCCTTGGCCAGCTGGAAAAAGTGGTCAATGGCATGGCGCGAGGTGAAGACGATGGCCGTATAATCGGAAATGCTCACCTTTTGGGTACGAAACTCTCGGGCCGTCATTCCCTCAACTTTGATGAACGGACGGAAAACCAATTCCACGCCGAAACGTTCTGCTATATCATAGTAGGGCGATTTCTCGCTGCTCGGCTTGGGCTGTGAAACCAGAATCTTTTTAATCATAGCGCTGTTCTATGTCCTAAAAAATTATTTTCATTTCTTCTACTACCGTCCGCAACATACCGGCGAAAACCAGCAACGGAGCGATTTCGAGGGTGCAAAAGTACAAAAAAGTTTGCACAAACCCACCATTTCCTTTAAAAAAAATTTCCCACCCCTTGTAAAACGTTAGTATTTTGTTCAAAAAGAGAACGGAAACGAAACAAATTACTACTTTTTGGAAAGACAGGTCGAAGTATACCTGCAACAACACAAGTGGAAAGAACAGGACACCCTCGATGCCGGTAACAAAGAGGAACGCTCGCTTCCATTGTAAACTTTTCTTTATCCCAAAGAGCACCGCGTTCGCCGTTTTGTAGAGCACCAGCTTCATCAGATAGTAGCCGACCGACATCGCAAAAAGCAGGCCGACAAACATCATGTCGTTGTCAAACACGTAGGCTGCTGTCTTGTCTTCGCTGGTATAGAGAAATATGCCGATGGCAAGCAGAAGGCCGGTGATAACTGCTAAGAATAGCTGAAAGCGCAGCTCGCCACTGGTCTCAGTGGCATCGTCGCGGTTACTGTTGCCGGCAAAGAAGTCCTTGGCCTGCCGCACGATGAAATGCCAGGAGTTGCCCAACGCCACCACAAGCATCACGAAACTGGCGAGCAGTACCAGCGTCATCGCGTCGTCGCCTCGCACGGTGTAGTCAGGCAATCGCCCTGCCGACAGCGGTGAAGTGTCAACCGACAAATGGGCAGTGAGAGGGTACAGCGGTTCACCGTAAGGTGCCAGACAGTCGGTCAGCGTCAACAGGTCCACCGGCTCGGCGGCATGGGGCACAATAAAGAGTGAGTCGGCCGATACCGCAGTCGTGGTGTCAGCAGCAGCCGACACCACGAAGAGCGAATCCGACGATACCGTCATCACCGTGTCAGCCACCGCATCGGCAGTGCCCACCGTGTCGCTCCCCTGTCCAATACCTACAGGCAAAAGCTCACTCTTCAATTCTCAATTCTTCAATTCTCAATTCTCAACTCTCAACTCTCAATTCTCAATTGAAGAACGCTTTCCTGATATCATCCACACGGTCCAGCTTCTCCCACGTAAACAGCTCCACATCGATGGTCTTCGTCTCGTGGTAGTGACTGGTGAACGTCTTCTGAACTATTTCGGGTTGGCGACCCACATGACCGTAGGCTGCCGTCTCAAGGAACATAGGCTGGCGAAGCTTCAGTGCACGCTCGATAGCTTTCGGCCGCAGGTCGAAGAGCTCTTCGATGCGGCGTGCAATCTCGCCGTCACTCATGTCAACATGCTTGCGACCATAGGTGTTCACATAGACGTTCATGGGATGGGCGACACCGATGGCATAGCTTATCTGCACCAGCACCTCGTCGCTGACGCCTGCCGCCACCAGGTTCTTCGCGATGTGGCGAGCAGCGTAGGCTGCCGAGCGGTCTACCTTGCTGGAGTCCTTACCCGAGAAGGCACCACCGCCATGGGCGCCCTTGCCACCGTAGGTGTCGACAATAATCTTGCGACCCGTCAGGCCGGTATCGCCATGAGGACCACCGATGACGAACTTTCCCGTCGGATTGACATAATACTTGATGCCGGGGCGGAACAGTGACAGCACCTTCTCACTGTGGATACGCTCCTTCACGCGAGGAATAAGAATGTTTTCTACATCCTCTTTAATACGCGCCAGCATACGCTCGTCGCTGTCGAACTCATCATGTTGAGTCGAGACGACGATGGTGTGGATGCGCTCAGGGATGCCGTCGTCGCTATACTGCACTGTCACCTGGCTCTTGGCATCGGGGCGGAGGTAGGTCATCACGCGACCTTCCTTGCGAATGTCGGCAAGCGTGCGCATGATGAGGTGTGCCAGGTCTATCGACACGGGCATGTAGTTCTCTGTTTCGTTCGTGGCGTAACCGAACATCATGCCTTGGTCGCCGGCTCCCTGATCTAATTCATCCGAAGCCCCCTCTGCGGCTTTGGTTTTATCCACGCCCCTGCTGATGTCGGCACTCTGCTCGTGAATGGCAGTCAGGATGCCGCACGATTTATCGTCGAACTGATACTCAGCCTTCGTGTAGCCAATCTTCTTAATGGTGTTACGGGCAATCGTCTGCAGGTCGATATACACCTCGCTGCGCACCTCGCCCATGATGACAACCTGTCCCGTGGTCACGAATGTCTCAATGGCACAGCGGGCAGTGGGGTCGTAGGCTAAGAACTGGTCAAGCAGCGCGTCGCTGATCTGGTCGCACACTTTGTCGGGATGTCCCTCCGACACGGATTCTGATGAGAAAAGATACATGCTTATGAGTCGTTAATCTATTGACAATTTTGATTTGAGGGTGCAAAGGTAGTAAAAAACCATCAAACCCCCAACTTTTTCACGAAAAATTTTATTGCCAATTCCTAAACTCCTCCCCTCGGCCGAAGGACGCTTGCTACCAACGGGATGCAAGAACTCCCCAACTCCTCTGCTCCCCAACTCCTCACCTCCTCACCTCCTGAAAAATGAATTATACGAGTTTTGCAATCTCTTGAACATTTCGTTTCAGACGAGCAGCAATCGTCTCAAGATCCATACCCATTTCAAGTAAGGTCTTAACCGACATACGCAACATATCTTCCTGCTCTGTCAGTTGAGCCTTCTGCTCTGATAGCCGAGCGTTCTGCTCTGTCAGTTGAGCCTTCTGCTCTGATAGCCGAGCGTTCTGCTCTGTCAGTTGAGCCTTCTGCTCTGTCAGTTGAGCCTTCTGCTCTGATAGCCGAGCCTTCTGCTCTGATAGCTGGGCATTTTGTTCTGCCAGCTGGGCTTCCTGCTTTGCTATCTGCTGGTCCCTCATCAGGATTTCCGTGTCACGCTTTTCAATGATTGAGAAGTACTCGTCCTCCACGTTCATGTTATGACGCATGTCGGCATCGGCAGCGGCAGCGGTCAGGCGGTGCAGGATGCGCTCCATCTCTGCATCATCGGCGTATACCTGCTCGTCCAGGCGCAGCACG
>JAFPZD010000015.1 GCA_017417465.1 Prevotella sp.
GCATACTTACGACCTGTAAATGGCATACTTACGACCCGTAAATGGCATACTTACGACCCGTAAATGGCATACTTACGACATGAGCTATAGAGCAGAAATAAGGCGATGATATAGCAGTTGACCTATTTGTACACTTTCCTTCATGTTTCTAGAGCAACCGATGCCAAGGCATCGGCTGTGCCCTCAATGGCGAGTAAACACGCGGTTGGGTTGACCAAAGGAGCTCTTCACCATAAGTGGCTTGCAATGAGCCTGTTACATCCGATGTGAATGGTTTTGCATCTTTCCGAATCTTTTGCGAAGCAAGGGCTGAAAGGCTGGCGGAATACTGCCGGGGAGCCCCCGAGGTAGAAAGCGCGATGTACCATAAGGCCGATTCGGGTTAAAACAACAAGACTGACACTCAGCTCGAGTGTCAGTCCTGTGTTGATAAGTTCCGCCCCGATGGCGAACCCTTCGTTTTGTGTCCAGTGTTTACCGCATAGCTGCTTAGCGGAAGAGGATGCGGGGGTTGATGTTCAGCTGTAGCCATCCCCAGTCCTGCCACATCTCGTGATTGCCGCCCTTGATGACGTCCATCGCCTCAGTGCCCAGCATGAAGGAGTAGCCGCCCATGAGTGTGACATCCTTCTTCAAGCGTGCCGTGAACTGGAAGTCGACCTCGTGGCCGAGAACGGCATCCGTGCCTTTCAGCTTATGGTTGACCATGAGGCAGTGGTAGTTAGCCTGCAGCGTGAGGTCTTTGATGACCTGTGAGGTGACGCCGCCCTGAATGTCCTGCAAACCAGTAGATAGCGTGCCGGGGAAGAAGTCCATGGCACCGTAGAACTTGTGGTGTGTGCCGTAGAGGGCGTCGAAGGCTTTCACTTTCAGGCCGGCGTTGTCGTTGCCTGAGAGGTAGTCATAGCCGGCATGCAGCTTCAGCTCGGGTATGAAGGTGTAGGCAGCCGAACCACTGGCCATCCACGCCTGCACGTCCATACCGTCGGCCTGCTGCCCCATCTGGTAGTAGAAGGCACCGTGCAGGTCGAGGTTGGCGGGCTTGAGTGTGATGTCGGTGCCCACGGTCTGCATGAACTTCATTTTTCCAGCAGTTCCCTCCACCGACTCGCGGCCCAGGTTCATGCCGATGACAGAGACACCGATCGGGAAGGTCTCAGCCTGGAAGTGATACCAGAGGGTCTGCATGGTCTTGTAGGGCATGGTCATGTCGTAGTATCTGCCACGAACGTTCTCTTCGTTTTGGTTCCAGGCAACGATGGCGTGAACCTTGTGCATCGGACTCTCGTAGCCCAAGCGCAGGGCGTCGTGCCAATTGCCGTTGACGTTCCAGTCGGCAGCACCTAAGATGCGCTCGTCGTCGTAGCTGAGCTGCTGGCGACCCAACTGTGCGAAGAAGCCGTCGCCGAACTTCACCTTACCCCACGCCTCGTTCATGGTGGCGCGGCCGTTGGGCTGGTTGATGCCGTCCTGGCCCCACACGCCGGTGTGCTGAACCGATGCTTTCAGTTCTATGTCCTGGTTCTTGTAACCCAAGCTCATCCGGGCCCGCTCGTTGACGAAGAGTGCGGCTTTTTCGCCATCGTTACGAGGCATGATGGCTCCGCCGTTATATTCGCCTCGGGTGCGGATCTGAGCGTCGATGGTCAGTTGGTTGTCCTGTGCCAGGGCAGTCGCTGCCGTGGCCAGGCTCATTACTAAGATAGTCAGTTGTCTTTTCATTTTGTTGTAATTCATAATTCAGCGTGCAAAATTACACAATTAATTACGTCGTTCCAAATTTTACGCGTTAAAAAATAAGGTACGCCTGTAATTCTTGATTTATATGCACGTTTGTCTCCCTTTAGTCCAAAGTCCCTCACTCTAAAGAAACGAAGGGCGTAAGGAATGGAAATAGCCGTTAAAAATTGCTTAAATGTTTTTCCGTTCGGGAAAAAAGTCGTAACTTTGCAAGCTGAATTAAATGCGAGAAATCGGCTGACGGGCTTTAAAATGGTCTCTACGGCGATTTCTTCAAGAAACAGAAACAGTAAAACGTAACTCAGTAAATCGTAAATTAACACAGTGGATCAGACGTTTGACAACGACAGAATTCTGAAGATTAACATTGAGGAGGAAATGAAGTCCTCGTACATCGACTACTCCATGTCGGTCATCGTGGCACGTGCCCTCCCCGATGTGCGCGACGGTTTCAAGCCCGTCCATCGCCGTATTCTCTACGGTATGATGGGCATTGGAAACACCAGTGACAAACCCCATAAGAAGTGTGCCCGCGTGGTGGGCGAGGTGCTTGGTAAGTACCATCCTCACGGCGACTCCAGTGTCTACGGCGCCTTGGTGCGCATGGGCCAGGAGTGGAACATGCGCTATACGCTTGTCGACGGCCAGGGTAACTTCGGCTCTGTCGACGGCGACTCACCTGCCGCCATGCGTTACACGGAGTGCCGCCTGTCGAAGATGGGCGAGCACATCATGGACGACCTCGACAAGGAGACGGTCGACATGGATCCCAACTTCGATAACACGCTGGTGGAGCCCAGCGTCATGCCGACGAAGGTGCCCAACCTGCTGGTGAACGGCGGCAACGGCATTGCCGTGGGTATGGCTACGAACATGCCTACACACAACCTTTGCGAGGTGATCGACGGCTGCTGCGCCTTCATCGACAACCCCGATATCGACACTGAGGGACTGATGGAATACATCCCCGGTCCCGACTTCCCCACGGGTGCCTACATCTATGGCCTGCAGGGCGTGCGCGATGCCTATGAGACCGGCAAGGGCCGCATCGTTATGCGTGCAAAGGCCGAGATTGAGAGCGGCGAGGCTCACGACAAGATTGTCGTCACCGAGATTCCCTACGGTGTGAACAAGGCCGACCTTGTGGCTTACATCGCCGAGCTGGCCAGTCAGCACAAGGTGGAGGGCATTGCCAATGTCAACGACGAGTCGGGCCGTCAAGGCATGCGCATCGTCGTCGACTGCAAGCGTGATGCCAATGCCAACGTCATCCTGAACAAACTGTTCAAGATGACAGCCCTACAAAGCTCATTCTCAGTTAATAACATCGCATTGGTGCCCATTCGCACCAGCGACGGTGTACGCCTTCGTCCGCGCCTGCTGAGCCTGCGCGACTGCATCCGCTATTTCATTGAGCATCGCCATGAGGTGACCATCCGCCGTACCGAGTACGACCTCCGCAAGGCACGTGAGCGTGCCCACATCCTGGAGGGCTTGATCATCGCTGTGAACAACATCGACGAGGTGGTGCACATCATCCGGCAGTCGCAGACGCCGAGTGATGCCCAGCGCAACCTGGAAAAACGCTTCGACCTGGACGAGTTGCAGTCGAAGGCCATCGTCGACATGCGCCTCTCGCAGCTCACCGGCCTGCGTGTCGACCAGCTGCATCAGGAGTACGACGAACTGATGAAGACCATCGCCGACCTCGAGGAAATTCTGAACAACCCCGAGCGCTGCCGTGAGGTGATGAAGCAGGACCTGCAGGAGGTGAAGGAGAAGTATGGCGACGCACGCAAGACCGAGATCATCCCCTTCGACCATGAGTTCAACGCCGAGGACTTCTATCCCGACGACCCCGTGGTCATCACGCTCTCGCACATGGGCTACATCAAGCGCACGTCGCTCTCCGAATTCCACGCTCAGGGCCGTGGCGGCATGGGTGCCAAGGGAACGCGCCACCGCGACAACGACTTCACCGAGTATATCTATCCCGCCACGATGCACAACACGCTGCTCTTCTTCACCCGCAAGGGCCGCTGCTACTGGCAGAAGTGCTACGAGATTCCCGAGGGCGACCGCAACTCGAAGGGCCGTGCCATTCAGAACATGCTCAACATCGACCCCGACGACCAGGTGAACGCCGTGCTCCGCATCAAGAAGTTCAACGACATCGACTTCCTGCGCTCCCACTACGTCGTGTTCGCCACACGAAAGGGACTGGTGAAGAAGACGCGCCTCTACGAATATAGCCACGTGCGCAACATCGGCGTCAACGCCATCAATATCAACGAGGGCGACGACGTGGTCAGCGTGCGCCTCACCAACGGCCACAATGAGCTGTTGCTGGCCAACCGTAACGGACGTGCCGTGCGCTTCAATGAGGATCAGGTACGCACGATGGGCCGTGTCTCCACTGGCGTCATCGGCATGCGTCTTGACGATGGTGACGACGAGGTGGTTGGCATGGTCTGTGTCAACGACCCGCAGAAGGAGACCATCATGGTGGTTTCGGAGAACGGCTACGGCAAGCGCTCCGACATTGAGGACTACCGCAAGACGTCACGTGGTGCGAAGGGTGTGAAGACCATCGCCATCACTGAGAAGACCGGCCGTCTGGTGAGCATCAAGGTGGTGACCGACGAGAACGACCTGATGATTATCAACAAGAGCGGCACCCTGCTGCGACTGAATGTCTCAGAGGTGCGCGTCATGGGACGTGCCACACAGGGCGTGCGACTCATCAACCTGCAGAAGAAGAACGACACCATCGCCAGCGTCTGCAAGGTGATGACCGACCCCGGCGACGACAGTGGCGACACGCTGCCCGTTGCTGACGAGACTCCCGTTTCCGACAATACTTTAGTGGACTTCGACGATGTTCCCCAAACGTCGGACGATGCTCCTGTAACATTTGAATAACCCATTTATTACTAACTAATTAAAGTGAACATGAAAAAGTTTATGTTGATGGCCATGATGGCAGCAGCTGCCACCACGACCTTTGCCCAGGACGCCCTGGTAAAAGAAGCTAAGAAACTCTTCTCGAAGGGTGACTTCGACGCTGCAGCCAAGACGCTGGCCCCGGCTCTCACATCAAGCGAGACATTGGAAAAAGATGCCGCCTGGAACCTCCAGTCGGAAATCATGTACGGTAAGTTCAGCGCCCTGCAGACCCAGGAGATGGAGAGCAAGGTGAAGCAGACCAACACGCCCTTCGACACGCTCGGCATGCACCGTGCTGCCGTTGAAGCATGGGAGGCCGTCCTGAAGTGCGACGAGTTAGACCAGCTGCCCGACGCCAAGGGGAAGGTGAAGATTAAGTTCCGCACACCCGCCCAGACGAAGTATCGCAACCACGGCATCGCCCTGGTGCAGGCCGGACAGTTCTTCTATACCAACAAGGACAACCAGGCCGCTCTCAACGCCTGGAAGCGCTACCTTGAGATGAAGGACAGCCCCATCTTTGCCGAGGTGAAGGACTTCCCGAAGGACCCCTTCTATGGTGACATCGCCTACTACGTGGCTTTCCTTTCCTATCAGGAGAAGCAATATGCCGACGCTGAGAAGTATGCCCGCATCGTAGCACAGGATCCCGAGAAGGCCGACGAGGCTAACGAGATTATGCTCTTCTCGAAGAAAGAGACGCTGAAGACCAAGGCCGACTCGCTGGAGTATCTCGCCATGGTGAAGGACTTCCACAAGCAGAATCCCTCGGAGGAGCGCTACTTCAACCTCCTCATGGACTACTACGTGCACGCCAAGGATGCTCAGGCCATGAACGCATGGGTCGACGAGGAGCTCGCCGCTAACCCTGCCAACAAGATGGCATGGGCCCTGAAGGGTGAGTCTCAGATGAACAACCGCGAGTGGGACGCTGCCGTGGCTTCCTATCAGAAGGCCATCGACCTCGACCCCACCTTCGTTCAGGTGCTCTTCAATGCCGGTGTGTGCCTCAACTCGAAGGCCATCGACCTGAAGGACGAGCTTGCCGACAAGGTGACTGGCGGACTCACTCAGGAGAACGCTGATAAGGTGAAGGCCATCCTCGCCGAGTCGAAGGTGTTCCTTGAGAAGACCCGTGAGCTTGACCCCACCCGTGAGAAGGTGAACTGGGCTTACCCGCTCTACCAGATCTACTACTCGCTCGGCGACGAAGCCAAGGCTGCCGAGATGGAGAAGCTGGTGAATGGTGGCAATTAAGATTTTAGGAACTGAGAAGTAGGAAGGTAAAAAGAGAATAGTTTTTAGGAATGAAGATCGAGAAGACCATCTTACTTCTCCTGACCGTCATGTCGTCGTGTCTGGCTTTGGCTCAAAAGAAAGAGCTGAGCCAGGCACGTACGTTTTTAAAAAACAACAAGTTCGATGAGGCGGAGCGGCTCGTCACCCCTCTGCTGAAGGACACAGCCAACCGTCTGGACAAGCGCATCTACGTCGTGTGGTACGAGGCCGTCCGTGGCAAGTATAATCAGGCCAACGACCGCCTCTATCTGAAGCAGCGGCAGGACACGGCGCAGTTCTTCGGCTATGCCCGCCAGCTGTTCACCATCCTCGAAACCCTCGATTCTATCGACATGCGGCCCGACCGCAAGGGTAGGGTGGCCCCCGAATACCGCGACAAGCATGCCGCCTACCTGCACACCATCCGCCCGAACCTCTTTAATGGCGGCGCCTATCATGTGCGCAAAGCTAACTGGAAGGAAGCCTTTAACTATTTCGAGATGTATCTCGACTGCGCCCGCCAGCCCTTGTTCAGCGACTACCACTACGATTCCACCGACGTACGACGCCCCGAGGCCGCCTACTGGGCCACCTGCTGTGGCTATCAGATGCACGACCCGCTGCTCACACTGCGCTATCGTCACGAGGCGCTTCGCGACACGCTCCATGCGGCCCTTACGCTGCAGTTCATGGCCGAGGCGCGTCTCTGGACAGGCGACCATGAGTATTACCTCGCCACCCTTCAGCAGGGCTTCAGCCGCTACCCCCAGCATCCTTATTTCTTTCCGCGCCTTATGGATGCCTACGTCAGTCGTCAGCAGTTCGACCAGGCCTTGGCTGTCGTCGACAGCGCCTTGGCTGTCAACGACAGTAGCGAGCTCTTCCTCTTCGCCAAGTCGACCATTCTTCTGAAGCTCAAGCGATACAGCGAGTGTATCGACTACAGCACTCGCCTCATTGCCGCCAACGACTCCCTTTCGGAGCCTTATTTCAATGCTGGCACCGCCTACCTCGCGCTCGCTGAGGGTCTCAATCCCCGTAAGGACAAAAAATTGGCGAAGGCCGCTTTCTCCAATGCCCGCTTTTTCATGGAGCACTACCGTGAGCTTATGCCCGATGCCAAGGACAAGTGGGGCCCAGCACTCTATCGCATTTATTTGAACCTTAACCTCGGTCGGCAGTTCGACGAAATCGACCGCCTGCTGAAGCAGTAAGGCCACTCCTAGCACTCTGCCCCTTTACGCCGAGCCCGCCGCCACTTTGCTCCGAGCCCACCGCCCCTTTACTCCGAGCCCGCCGTCACTTTACTCCGAGCCCGCCGTCACTTTACTCCGATCCCACCGCCCCTTTACTCCGAACATTCCGCCACTTTTCTCCGAGCACGCCGCCAGTATATGCGGACACGTCGTTTCGTAAACGTTTACGTTGTTATTTTGGGGAAAAGTGGGCATTTCTTTGGGCTTTCGGTGTTTTTTGCCTAACTTTGCAAGCAAACAATACCAACTAACATTTTTTATTCACTAACTACAAGTATTATGACTCATCAATTGAAAAGAGCCTCAGTGGCTTTCATCATGTCCATGCTGTGCTTCGTGGCGTTTGCCCAGAAGACGGTGACGGGCAGTGTGAAGGACTCATTCGGGGAGCCGATGATTGGCGTGAGCGTGATTGTCGATGGCACCAGCATTGGCGGTGTTACCGACTACGACGGCAACTTCACCATTCAGAAGGTTCCCGAGAATGCCGTTCTTCGTGTTTCTTACGTTGGCTACAAGGAGCAGAAGCTCCCGGTAGCTGGCAAGCAAAGTTTTAACATCACACTTCAGGAGGACGCTCTGGGACTGGACGAAGTGGTTGTCGTGGGTTACGGCACACTGAAGAAGAAGGACCTGACGGGTGCTGTTGCGAGCGTGAAAACCGACGACCTGTCGAAGGTTGCTGGTGCCAACGCCCTGTCGGCCATGCAGGCCAAGGTTCCTGGCGTTGACCTGCAGCTGAGCGGCGGTGGTGAGGCCGGTGCCGGTGTGAGCATGCAGATGCGTGGTAACCGTTCGCTTCTGGCCAACAACGACCCGCTGGTGATTGTCGACGGTGTGGAGTATGGCACGACGCTGGATATTCCTGCCAGCGACATCGAGTCGATGGACATTCTGAAGGACGCAGCCTCTACGGCCATCTACGGTACGAAGGGTGCCAACGGCGTCATCCTCATCACGACGAAGCGTGGTAAGGCAGGCCGTACGTCTGTGAACTTCAACGGCTACCTGTCGTTCAACGGCGTGACGGGCATCGTGAAGCCTATGTACGGCGACAAGGAGGTGCAGCGCCTGCTTGACAAGAAGAACTACGAGGACGCCGCTGCCAATGGCTGGTCGTTCACCAATGCAGCCACGCCTGCCGACGTGCTGACGTTCAACCTTGAGGACATGACGCCTACGCTCGACATTTACAACGACAAGTCGTACACCGACTGGCTCGACATGGTGTTCGACAACAGTGTGTCGCAGAACTATGAGGTGTCGGTGCATGGCGGTTCTGACAAGACCAACTTCGCCGTCTCGCTTGCTGCCATGGACGACAAGGGCTTGATGAAGGGCGATGAGTTTAACCGCTACACGGGCCGCGTGAACCTGGACCACCAGATTAATAAGGTGGTGAAGGTGGGCGCCAGCCTGTCGTACACCTACAGAAGCAACGACAAGCGTGCCGGTGGTACGTTCAACCAGGCTCAGAAGATGACGTCGATCACGCATGCCTACCTGAACGACGGCTCTATCAACGCCACCCCGAACCCGTGGTATTCGGCCCACTGCTCGCCGCTGCTCAACGAGGACGGTGCCTATCAGCGCAACATCGAGGGCAGCCGCTTCTTCGGCAGTTCCTATCTGCAGCTGAACCCGCTGAAGGGGCTCACGCTGAAGTCGCAGCTTGCACTTGACCGCGGCACGTGGCGCTATGGTGAGTATCAGGACTATGAGAGCCAGGTGCGCTACCAGTCGCCTCACACCACTTTTATTAGTAATAACCGCACGACGAACACGAAGTACGTGTGGCAGAACACGGCCAACTACAACAAGGAGATTGGCAAGCACGACGTGACGTTGATGCTGGGTCACGAGATGTCACAGTATGTCTCGGAGTCGGGCAACATCTCGGGTGTCGCTGGTGCTGAGAGCTATAAGAACAGCTCGTTCTACGATGTGAGCAAGATTGCTTCGCCCGACGTGAGCACGGACTACACGAAGAACTCGATGCTGTCGTTCTTCGGTCGTGTGAACTACTCGTACGACGACAAGTACCTGCTTCAGGCCTCTGTACGTGCCGACGGCTCGTCGGTTCTTGCCAAGGGTCACAAGTGGGGCTACTTCCCCTCGGTGAGCGCCGGTTGGCGTATCTCTGAGGAGAGCTTCATGCAGGGCACGAAGTCGTGGCTCGACAACCTGAAGCTCCGCCTGTCGTGGGGTCTCTCGGGTAACTCCGCCATCTCGGCCTACCAGACGCTGGCCACCATCTCGTCGATTGTGCCCAATGCTACCGACAAGGCTCCGATGACGATGGCTAATCCTGAGCTGACGTGGGAGAAGACGGCAGCCCTGGACTTCGGTCTTGACTTCGCACTGTTGAACGGTCGCATCTATGGTAGCGTCGACTACTATAAGAGCAACACTTACGACCTGCTGTACTACAAGACGGCACCTCCCTCGTCGGTGTTCACCAGCACCATCTCGAACGTCGGTAAGACGAAGGGCCACGGCTTGGAGCTTGCTCTCGGCGTTGTGCCTGTGAAGACCGACGACTTCACGTGGGATGTGAACGCCTCGGCAACCTTTGCCCACGACGAGGTGGAGGAGCTGGCCGACGGTATCGAGCAGTTTGTCAATGGCGTCGATATCCTGAAGGTGGGCGAGCCCGTCTCGGCCTTCTATGCCTACGACATGGACGGCTGCTGGGGCATTGGCGAGTTCGACAAGTATCTGGCTGCTCACCCCAACTTCGAGAAGCCGCAGGCCGACTATGGCGACCCCGGCACGCCGAAGGTCGTCGACACCAATGGTGACGACAAGATTGACGACGCCGACAAGATCGTCTACAACCGTTCGCCAAAGGCCATCCTCGGCCTGTCGACATCGTTTGTCTACAAGGACTTCTCGCTGAGCATCCAGACGATGGCGCGTCTGGGTGGCTACCTGAACTACAGCGGCTACGGCCTCTACCTCTACGACAACGCCAACTGGGGTGACCTGAGCTACTGGACACCTGACAACCAGGGTGCCGACATCCCGTCGCCGGGCTGCGCTGGTGCCACGCCGACCTACTACAAGAGTTCCATCCAGATTCAGAAGGGCGACTACTTCAAGATTAAGGACATCACGCTGGCCTACAATCTGCCGAAGAGCCTTGTCAAGAAGGCCTTCATAAGCAACGCCCGCGTCTACTGCTCGCTGAAGAACTACTTCACCTTCAGCCACTTCGACAACTACGACCCCGAGCGTGGTGGTTCTGTCAACTTCCCGCTGATGAAGCAGGTCGTCGTCGGTCTTAACGTCACGTTCTAAATTAGTAAATTGTAATTAGACAACAGATATTATGATTACCAACATGATAAAGAAAAGCAGCCTGCTCATTGGTGCAGCCCTTTTCACTTTCAACATTTCAGTGCTCACTTCGTGTAGCGACTTCCTTGACGAGGACAACAAGACGGGTGAGACGGCCGACCTGGCCTACAACACCGTGACGGGCATCGACGGACTGGTACAGTCGGCCTATACCTACACGCACGGATGGTGGGGCAAGGAACCCTCGCTCGGACTTGCCGAGATGGGCAGCGACCTGTTCTACTTTGGCTACGACAACAAGCAGAAGTCGCTGCTGAAGTACGACCTCTCGGCCGAGGCACTTGGCGACAATGTCGCCGACAACCCCTGCCTTGACCAGTACTGGGAGATGTTCTACGCCGGCGTGGACGTCTGTAACAACGTGCTGAAGTACGTGCCCCAATGCACCGTCATCGACGACAAGAAGAAGGCCGCCTACACGGCCGACGCCTACTTCCTCCGTGCCCTCTACTACTCGCAGATGGTGGCCATGTGGGGCCCCATCCCCTACAATGACGAGCCTGTCACCACCATCAACAACAACCCCGTGCGTGTGCCTGAGGCTGAGATCTACGGACACATCCTCGACGACCTGAAGCTCTCGATGGAGAACTACAAGACGGCCAAGGTCATGACGCCCCAGTCGGCTACCGGCAACGGGCGCGCCTACTATTATTCCGCCGAGGCACTCTATGCCCGCGTGGCCCTCTATGCTGCCTCGTGGCTCGGTGCCAGCAGCGTCAGCGGCTACGGTAACCTCTACAGCGAGGCCCAGAAGGCAGCCAGCGACGTCATCAGCAACTCGGGAGCCTCGTTCTACAGCCGCTTCAGCGACACATGGAACATGAAGAACGAGGAGGCTACCGTCAACACCGAGAACCTCTTTGCCGTCCACTACAGCAACGACCTGACGGCCGGACGCGACAACTGCGTGCCCTACCGCTTCTCCAACAGTGGCGAGGGTCAGTTCAACTCGCTCATCACCCGCACAGGCTATGGCCGCAACGGTGGCAGTGCTTCGCTGCTGATGTTTGTGTCGCTGTGGAACAACGGCTGCGACGACATTGGCCCTAACGGACAGAGTGACAAGTCGGTCTTCTTCCGCATGGCTGCTAATAAGACCACCATCGCCAGCAAGACCACAGGTAACGACGTCGAGTGTGGCAAGTACTATTCGCCCTACGGACGTGGATTCACCCGCTACCTGCCCTCACTCTACCTCTGGCAGATCCTCGACGAGGTGAAGGAGACCGACCAGCGCTACAACGGTACGCTGATCACCAGCTACCGCATTCCCAAGGAGCTGGCAGGCAACGCCGCCAACTATCCGAAGATGGCTGAGCAGGAGTTCAAGGATTATGAACAGGCTTACAAGGAAGACGGCAACTACTTCAACGGTGGTGGCATCGCCATCCTCTACAGCCTGCTCGACGGCAATTCAGCCGAGGGTCAGGCCCTCCAGGCCGAGGCCAAGGACAAGTACCGTTTGCAGTTTGCCTATGGTGGAGACATCCCTGTCTATACCTCGGGCAATCCTGCCACAGCACTGCCCACCGAGGGTGGCAAGGCTGTCTCCGACGTCTATGGCGACGGACGTTACAAGAGTGAGAAGATCGAGGGTCGCCGTTCGTACCCTGGCATCAAGAAGTTCCTCGACGACCAGTACGACGAGAAATATCCCACCTACGACCTCTCTTACCGCGACATCATGGTGCTCCGTCTGGCCGAGATGTACCTCATCAAGGCTGAGGCCGAGATGGAGACCGGCGGCAACGCCCTGCAGACCCTCAACCAGCTGCGCGCAGCACGCGCCATCAGTGGCAAGGACAACAGCATCAGTGGCACCGTCACCATCGAGACCATCCTCAAGGAGCGTGCCCTGGAGCTCTGCGGTGAGTACCAGCGCTGGTTCGACCTGAAGCGCACCCACACCCTCATCAGCCACGTGAAGGCCTACAACGCACAGGCCAGTGCCAACATCGCTGCCAAGCACTACTATCGTCCCATCCCTCTGAACGAGCTTGAGGCTGTCACCAACCGCACCGATGCTGCCGTCTCGCAGGATGCTAACGGCGTGCTGCAGTACACCACGGCCCAAGAAGGCTTCTGGCAGAACCCCGGCTACTAATCCGCATGACGCTGTGTGGGGTCAAAGCTTTTTCGCCTTTGCCCACAAAACGCCCCCCCCTGAAGGCATTCGCTTTCAGGGGCTTTTTCTTTCAATGCAATACCAAGTTTATTTCCAATGAAAGAAATAGGCAACAATTAGAAATAATCACATCCAGAAATTAAAGGAAATATTTTTTCTCATTGTTGGAAAATGATTCTTTTTTTGAAACGAATTTATTTAATTTGTTTCTCATTGTTGGAAAAAGATTCTTTTTTTGAAACGACTTTATTTAATTTGTTTTTAATTTTGGCCACGAATGTGGCCTTGTTATAACTATTAAATAGTGTTTGCTGATTTATATTTAACTTATTGAATATTAAGCATATATAACATTATTTCTTTGGTTGTTTAACAAAAAAATGAGTACCTTTGGGTGTTAAAAGTGACAAGCAGATGAGATTTAAGCCAAGATACAAGCAGTTGACCATCGATGGTTTCAGGTCGTCGCTCGACGGCTAGGACAAGAGCAACCGGTGGGTGTGGCTGGGCGACCATCTCCCCTGGGACGAGTACGAGAAGAAGTACGGTCAGAAGCTCAACAATCAGCGAGTCGGTGCTGGTGCCAAGCCAGCCCGCATGGTGATAGGAGCCATGCTCATTAAGCACACGACCCGTCTTTCTGACGTTGACACCATCCAAATGATACAGGAGAATCCCTACATGCAGTACCTCTGTGGTCTGGAGGAGTTCACCGACCAGCTGATATTCGACCCGTCCCTTTTTGTTGATCTGCGCAAACGCATCACCGATGAGGACATCAACAAGATGACCGAGGAGCTTTTGAAGCGCGAGCAGCAGATGAAGGAGGAGAAACGGAAACGCGAAGAGGACAAAGCCAGAGAACATGGAGAGGAACCGCCTGCCGCTCCTGCCGTTGATGAGAACGCAGCAGCCTTCACTGACAGCAAGGGACGCGAGCA
>JAFPZD010000161.1 GCA_017417465.1 Prevotella sp.
ACCGCACCGGCACCCTCAGCACCCGAGGTCTCGCTCAGCACATGATTGATCACGGACTGGTTAGCAACCGCGCCGAGGTGGAGGGCATCCTCATCAAGCTCTCCGAGTGCATCCCCGAGCTGGTAGCACAGGGCTACGGCGTCAAGCTGGACGGCATCGGCATCTTCTATCCCGTCATCGCCAACGTCAAGGGCGGCGCAGAGACGGTGGCCGACTTCACCGTCAGTCAGAACATCAAGGGCGTGCGCTTCCGCTTCAAGCCCGACTCTACTGACCTGGACGACCTGACCACGAAGGCCTTCGGCAAGAAGGTGACGTTCGGCAACGGCTACTACCAGGAGCAGTCTGGCGCCAAGGCACCCATGATTCCTCTGGCTGCCGCCGAGCAGGAGCCTTAAAAGAGAGCCCCCCTCTAACTCCCCCGAGGGGGAGGAGGGGGCGAGGGCACTCTTTTTCAGTTTACCGTTTACGGTTTACTGTTTACGGTTTACGGTTTAGGGTTTAGAGTTTAGAATTGACAATTAAAGATTATGGACAAGAAATGGAAAAAGACGCTGTGGGATATGGTGGTGGCGGCACTGACCGCACTCATCACAGCACTGACAACCACCTCGTGTATCGGTCACGGACCGGTGAATCTGACAGCATGGCTGTAGAATCTGCAAAGAAAATTCGTTCATTCGTAGCATTTTTGTTGCGAATGAACGTTTTTTCTTAGTCTTTGTATCAATAGTTATAGGAGATGAGCGGAAAAACGTGTAATTTTGCAGCAGAATTCATAGAAAGTATAACTAAGAACAAATGTACACAATGAAGAAACTTTTGCTGACAATGACCGTCTTGCTGGCTGCTACGAAGATGGCGGCACAGGTGACACCCATCGTGTTGGGCGACAGCCATGCCATGCTAAAAACGGAACAGGGAAAGAAGTACGTGCTGCTGCCCGTGCAGGAGTCGGAGGACATTGCCGCCATCGCCGTGCTGGACAATCATAACAATATGGTGCAGCGCCTGAACGTGAAACTGGCCATCGACCGTGTGGATTATCTCGTGCCTTATGAATTGAAGGGTGCCTGTCTGTTGGACATCGAATTTCACGGCGACCGCCGCCAGAAGGGCGCCGTGGGCGAGTTTGTGTGTTGGAAGGAAATCAGGTTCACCAACACCTTCGACACCACCAACCGCGAGCGCTTCCGACCTATTTATCATCACACGCCCGTGTACGGGTGGATGAACGACCCCAATGGGATGTTTTACATGCCGTCGTCGCCGTCAGGCAATGACGGGCAGGCAGGTGCCTGCGATGGTGTGTGGCACCTGTACTATCAGTGGAACCCCTACGGAAGCCAGTGGGAGAACATGCACTGGGGACACTCCACATCGAAAGACTTAATACATTGGGATGCTCAACCCATGGCACTGGAGCCCGACTGGCTGGGCAGCATCTTCTCGGGGTCGTGCGTGACGCGCGGCAACGAGGTGGTAGCCATGTACACGTCGGCTGGCAAGCATCAGACGCAGTCGATAGCGGTGTCGAAAGACGGTGGCCGCACCTTTGAGAAATACAGCGGCAATCCCGTGCTGACCACCAGCGATGTGCCCGACTTCCGTGACCCACGACCCTTCTGGAACGAGGACATCAAGGCATGGAACCTCATCCTGGCTGCCGGTCAGGAGATGCGCATCTATTCGTCGAAAGACCTGAAGGAGTGGAAATATGAGTCGTCCTTCGGCAAGGAATACGGTAACCACAGCGGTGTGTGGGAATGCCCGGACTTGTTTAAGATTGACACGAAGTGGGTGCTGATATGCAACATCAACCCCGGCGGACCGTTCGGAGGCAGTGCCACACAATATTTCGTGGGACAGTTCGACGGCCATAAGTTCACTTGCGAGTCGATGCCAAAGGTAACGAAGTGGCTCGATTATGGCAAGGACCATTATGCCACGGTGTCGTTTTATAACGCCCCGGAAAATCGCCATGTGGTGCTGGCGTGGATGAGCAACTGGCAGTATGCCAATCAGGTGCCTACCAAGCAGTTTCGCTCGGCCAACAGCATTCCCCGTGACCTCGGTCTGTTTACCTTCGGTGAGGAGGCCTACGTCAGCGTGGTGCCCTCAAAGGAAATGCTGGCGCTACGCGGCGAGAAGGTGAAACAGCCCACGGAGGCTTGCGAAATCATCATTGACCTGAAAGGCAGTGCCGACATCGTCCTGTCGAACGACAAAGGCGAAGAGGTTACCATGCACTATGACGCCCAACAGCAGACCTTCGCGATGAGCCGTGAGAAGAGCGGCAACGTAGGCTTCAGTGAGGCGTTCCCCGCCACCACGGTGGCTCCCACCTACGGAGTGGTGAAGCAGCTGCGCCTGTTCGTTGACCGCTGCAGCATCGAGGCCTTTGACAGCGAGGGCAAGATGGCCATGACCAATCTGGTATTCCCCTCAGAACCCTATCATCATATCAAGGTAAA
>JAFPZD010000162.1 GCA_017417465.1 Prevotella sp.
AAATCTGCTGACGAAGGTCGGCAAATCTGCTGACGAAGGTCGGCAAATCTGCTGACGAAGGTCGGCAGATCTGCTGACGAAGGTCGGCAAAGCTTTTTCCTGCCTTTCAAGGCGATTCAGTCGGAAGAAATAACTAAACCGAGTTCGACGCGATGGCAGTCCGCCAGTGTAGGGGCAGGCCCCGTGCCAGCCCGTTGGCTCGATAGAGCCAGTGTCAGAGAGAATGGTTATGTGTCGACTCGATGGCAGTCCGCCAGTGTAGGGGCAGGCCTTGTGCCAGCCCGTTGGCTCGAAGAGCCAGTGTCAGAGAGAATGGTTATGATACACTGGCCCTTGACGGGCCATCGGGCTGGCACAAAGGCGACGGGTAGGCGAACTCGGGCGCTCAAGCTCTGCTCGCTTGCTACCGCAGGGACGCAAGAATGGGCCTGCCACTACTGGCGAGCATGCCGACTCTGTCTGTTGCTGTCACACCTTAAGAATCCATTCACCAAAACCAACTGTTACACAAGCACTTAGCACCAAAGTGAAGAGTTGGAAGAAAACAGCATTTATTCCACATAGGTCATAAGAAACGTGACCTGCTGATGGCCGGTGTCGTTCCTTCTCGCCCGTTTACCTCTATCATCTAAATGGAATGATCGTGCTGTCACCGAGCTATTACAGTTTCCCAGCCTCATGGTACGAGAAGTACTGCCCATCGGTAACGATGACGTGGTCCATGAGGTGGAGGCGCATGAGTGCGCAAGCTTTCTGTATGCTCTGCGTGAGAGCGTCGTCCTGCCGGCTGGGACGGATGCTGCCACTGGGATGATTGTGGCAGACGACGAGGATGGTGGCGTTGCAGAGGACGGCATCGCGGATGATGATGCGGATATCGACGGAGACCTCCGAGATGCCGCCATGGGCGATGCACTGCCGCTTGATGAGACGGTTGCCCTGATTGAGGAAGAGCACCCAGAACTCTTCGACATCCTTGTCTTGCAGCAGTGGGCGCATGTAGTTGTAGATGCGGGTGGCGCTCGTGAGCTCAGGGCGCTCCTCAGCACTCCCCATCTGACGGCGCTTCCCCAGCTCGCAGGCAGCGAGGATGGTGATGGCCTTTGCCGGCCCTACGCCATTGTACTGGCACAGGTCGCGGATGGTGAGTTTGCCGAGCGTGTTCAGGTTGTTGTGGCAGTCGTTCAGAATACGTTTCATCAGGCTCACGGCATCCTCCTTCGGTGAGCCTGACCCCACGAGAATGGCCAGCAGTTCAGCATCGCTGAGTGCCTGTGGCCCCAGTCTCTCCAGCCGTTCACGCGGCCGGTCGTCCTCAGACCACTGGTTGATGGTCAGCTTTTCGCTCATTTATAGAAAGTTTTCTCGAAGGCCTGGAACTCGTCCTTGCCCCGAACACAGCGTTTCCACCACGACTCGATGAAACCGAGGCCGTAACCCATCAGCTGCGTGAAGGCGGCAGGCACGGAGAGCAGGCCCACGCGAAGGCTGCGGTTGCGAATGGCCGAGTCGATGAAGATAAGGGCACTATAAAGAACGATAGGAATCCACGGAAGGATGCAGAGCCAGCGGAAGCGGTCGTTGTCGACGTAATACATCAGCAGGCGTCCCACTGCAGAGATGAGAATCAGACCGATGACACCGACCGTGAATACCGTAGGCAACAGATGTACCAGCTTCAGCGTACCGGGGTGGCGCTTGGTCAGGTTGATGCGGGCGATGCCACTGTTGTAGACCTGCCGGAAGAACTTCTTCAGGTCGGTGCGACGCTTGTGCCACACCCACGCCGTAGGCAGCAGACACGTCGGGTGCCCAGCCTCAACGATACGGTACGAGAAGTCGATATCCTCGCCGAAACGCATCTTCGAGAAGCCGCCAAGCGCCTGATAGACTTCCCGGCGGATGCCCATGTTGAACGAGCGGGGATAGAACTTGTCCAACGCTCCTCGCTTTTTCCCCCCAAGGGGAGATGACCCGCCGCGTATGCCACCCGTGGTGAAGAACGACGTCATGGCATACGAGATGGCTTTCTGCACCGGTGTGAACGACGGATGGGCTGCATCAGGGCCGCCCCAGGCATCACACGTTTGTGCTGCCAGCTCCTCGTCCACATGCTTCAGATAGTCCTCCGGCAGCACCACGTCGCTGTCGAGCACAATGAGCCACTCGCCGCTGGCGCGCTCAGCGCCATAGTTGCGGCTCTGTCCGGGGCCGCTGTTCGACTTAAAGAAATAATGCAAAGCAAGGATGCCCGCATATTTATCGCAGACATCCTTGCAGGGATTTTGAGAACCGTCCTCCACAATAATCACCTCAAAGTCCTTGAATGTTTGGGAGCAAAGACTCTCAAGCAGCTCATCGACCTCATCGGGACGATTGAAGACGGGTACGATAATCGAGTATTTCAATTCTGAATTCTCAATTCTGAATTCTCAATTTTCAATTCTCAATTCTCATGACTCCTTGGCGCGGGCCAGATAGGAGCCATCACGGGTGTCGACCTGAATGAGGTCGCCCTCGTTGATGAACAGCGGTACGCGTACCTCAGCACCGGTCTCCACCGTGGCGGGCTTCAGCGTGTTGGTGGCGGTGTCGCCCTTGATGCCGGGCTCAGAGTGTGTGACGCGCAGAATGGTCTTAACGGGCATCTCAGCATAGAGAACAGTACCGTCGGTGGTGTCGGTCACCACGTCCACGATGTCGCTCTCCTTCATGTACTCATGGCCGATTACCAGCTCGTTGTCGATAGGAATCTGCTCGAAGGTCTCCTGGTTCATGAAGATACGGCCCGACTGGTCCTCATAGAGATACTGGTAGGGGCGACGCTCAATCACCACGTCCTCAAGTTTCTCACCAATGTTGAAACGGCGCTCCAGCACACGGCCGTCACTGACGTTCTTCAGCTTGATGATCATGATAGTGTTACCTTTACCGGGCTTGCGATGCTGGAAGTCGATGCAAACCCAAATGGCGCCGTCCATACGGATGGCGGTGCCCTTCTTAATGTCTTGTGAGTTAATCATAAAAAACCTAATAATAAGATGTATTTTACTGTTTCTGGGTGCAAAGGTACGCATTTTCTCGTAAAAAACATAAAAACTTTAGCTAAATTTCTTATATTTCTTGCGTAATTCAAAAGATTTGTGTAATTTTGCAGCCCGAATCGGTGAAATTTAACAATAATAACAGAATAAAACAATGAAAAGAACATTTCAACCGCACAATCGCCGCCGCGTGAACAAGCATGGTTTCCGCGAGCGCATGGCCACCAAGAACGGTCGCCGCGTATTGGCCTCACGCCGTGCAAAGGGCCGCAAGAAGTTGACCGTTTCCGACGAGCGTCACGGTAAGTAAGCTTACTGGCTATCTACGCCAGAACGTGTAAGAACGAACGGGATGCAGCACTCAAGTGAGAGCTGCATCCCGTTCGTTTTTGGGGAGGAGAGTTTTCAGAGGAAGGAGATGAGGAGATGAGGAGATGAGGAGGTAAAGTAGAATAGACTTTTCCCCTGTTAAGTAAGTCAAGTTTTCGCAAGTTCTGCACAGCCGATGCCGTAGGCATCAGACAATGGTAGCCAGCCATTCATATGGCTGGTATTTGAGGGTTGTAGTGACGAGCGTGCCTTTAGGTACGCGACAACATTGCGCCCTTGTCGCGTAC
>JAFPZD010000163.1 GCA_017417465.1 Prevotella sp.
CCAGCGACTCTGTTGAGCTCGGCACCAGCGTCGACCTCGAGTGGCAGGAAGGTCTGATCCTTACTCCTGAGATCTAAACTTCGTTTCCCGTGAGCATCGTTATCTCGTCATAACGACGAAACGAGAAAACGGCATTAACGAAAAAACGACAAAAAACAACCATGAAGGCAGGAAGGCCTTCGTCAAACCCCGGCGGGGGCCTTCCAACCTTCTTTAAAAACAGAACACGGAATACACGGAGCACAACTCCTCCGCTCGGCCGAAGGACGCTTGCTACCAACGGGACGCAAGAACTCCACAACTCCACAACTACTCAACTCCTTTGAGATATGAAACAGACAGTAATGAATGACAACAGAACGGCAGGGACCACAATAGGTCGGCAACATGCCACGTATCACCATGCCACGTCGCTACAGGCAACGCAGCATTGTGAAGTAACGCCACGCACGGCAGCACGCCGGGCACGGCCCGCACTGTTACTGGCGTCACTCGTCTGCCTGATGACGCTCACCAGCTGCTACGACTATGAGGACGAGCTGCTGACACCCCGCGAGGTGGGCGACAGTCAGACCCAGCTCGCGTTTGCCCTCGGGCAGTTTAGCACCAACACACGTATGAGCGACGCCGCTGTGCAGGAATGGGACAACAACCTTGCTACTTTCCGTGGCATCAGCGAACTGTATCTCATTCCGTTCGCCACCCACGCAGCCGTGACGAGTGCTGATCCCGTCAGTGCCACCATGACAAGGTCAGGCGCCGAGGTGCTCACCCCACGCAGCATTGGCACTACTGAGCTGTACAATCAGCCACTCAACTATTCGAACTATTACCTGAACGTCAGTGTACCCTACTATACCGACGCCTTCCTCTGCTACGGAATAGCCCCGTCAGCCGATGCCAAGACCGAAGGCCGAATCGTGCCCAACAATATTCGCGCAAACAAGCCCAAGGACATCAGCTTCTCGCTGCAGCCCATCTATAATATGGCCTCTGCAGGCATTCCAAGCACGGCACAAGCCCTGGTCGACTACCTGAATACCATCTACAGAGGTGGTGCGGGCACTAACGACGGCTACAACTGGGCTAAAGATCAAGCTGACGAAAACTGGGCTAAACCATTGCTGAAGGAAGCCCGTGACCTTATCTTTGCTACAGATGCCTATACGGCCGGCTCATCGGCTAACGTGCTCGCCATGATCAAGCGCCTTTACAAGTCGCTCTATTTTGCGCGTGGCAACGAATTAGTTGCACCGGTCATTGCAGCCATTGAGGCAAGCGTCAGCCATACGGACGACGAAGTGACGGCATGGAGTGACCACAGCCTGGAGCAATATCCTGCCAGTATTAATCTACCGGATGGAGCTGCCTATATCTCATGGAACAGTTCGGTCAGCAAATACGAGGTGGCTACCGACAAGAGCAACTCCAGTGCCTTGGCTATCTATAGCGTTGAGAATGTTGTCTATCCCCCGTCGCTGGCCTACTTTGCCAACAGCCGTGTGATGACGCACGAAAAGAAGCTTGAGGGTACAGTTGATGAGGTAAACCCAAAGCTTTACTCGATATTCAAGAACTCGCTTGCATGGGGTTCTGAATCGAACTATACTGCCACGGCACTTGGTGCAAACCACAGCACGCCAGAGCCTAACGATGACTATGTACTTGACCAAGAGGATCCAAACGATGAAAACAAGTTCCTCTTCACGGGCCGTAGCGTCACCCAGAATACCGGCATTGTCGCCATTGCCAAGCCCCTGCAGTATGCAGTGGCCCGCCTAGACGTCCAGCTCAAGGTCAGCGATGGACAGACTGAAGGAGACGTGGTGCTGACTGATGCTGCCGAGGAGCCAAATCAGATTACGGTGACAGCCAATTCATTCCCTGTAACAGGCATTCTCATTGCCGGACAGAAGGACGTAAACTGGCAGTTCAATACAGCTGCCACGACGTCCGACTCGAAGACATATACCATCTACGACAGCCAGGTCAAGGCCAGTGCCACTGCCTCAGAGCCCACGTTGCCTGCCAATCGTACAAGCGCTTCGGCTAAAATACGCACACTTGCCTTCGAGACATACCCCAACGAGCCCGTCTATGTCGCCGTGGAGTTCGTGAACAACAGCGGCGTGGACTTTGTGACAGGTGCTAACAAGCGCATCGTGCCGCAGGGTTGCAAGTTCTACCTCATCGGACAGCTCGACCCCTTGACAGTCACGGGTGATGCCCTCCATGGCAATACTCACCGTAAGGTGCTCTGTCAGGACCAGGTGACCACAGTCACCTTCACCGTCGGTGACCTGAAGAACGCCTACAACGTCATTCCCGACTTCTCCATGTCCACGCTGGAGTTCTCGCTCGGCGTCACCGACTGGAAGTTCTCCACTCCTTTTAGCACTCCTTTAGAATAATATGAATATCAAGATATGATGAAGACAATGACAAATAAGGCCGGAAAAGCGGTGAAGAGGCTCACTCCCCTTCTCCTACTGCCTCTATTACCCTTGTTCAACGCCTGCTACGAGTACGATGAGAGCGACCGTCAGGATTTACAGGAGACGGTACCCCTGACTTTCTATCTCCAGACGGCAGGCCAGCAAGCAACACGTGCCTATGAGGGTGACGTGCAGGACAAGTCAGCCGAGAGCGCCATCAACAGCATCAGTGTATGGCTCTTCGACCACGGAAAGACTGGCGAGACGCCTTCAACAGCCGGACTGCTGCTCGACTATCAAGACGTTTTCGCCGATCCAGAAACCCGCAAGGTAACGATGAACGTGCCAAAGTATATCGTAGAGCAGGCGCACAACGTCGATGTCTATGCCATCGCTAATGTCGAGCAGGCAGGACTCACACAGGCTCAGCTAAAGGCCGTGACCACCATCGACGGACTGAAGGCCCTCACGATGCAGGGCACCAACTTCACGCCGACAGGCGCCACGAAGCTTGGAGGAACGGACGGAGTGACCTACCTCCCCATGAGCCGCATCCTGCAGGACTGGCCTGTCGTCGACCAGACAGGTGGCACGAACAAGATCAGTACGAAGCTGGGCACGGTGGACATCACCCGTGCCGTGTCGAAGATCCGCTTCGCCTTTGCACGCACCACCGGCATCGACGACGTGAAGGTCACTGGCATCGAGCTTGACGGAGCCCAGATACCTTCAGTACAATACATCCTCCCCATCGACTCTATCACCAACCCGGGGAACTATGCCACGGTGGAGGGTAAGGGTCGCTACATCGGCGACAAACTGCCGAACATCAATACTTCGTCATACATCACCAATGCTCTCGTGATGCGTGCCGACGGCGACACAGACTGGAGCACACAGCTCTTCGACCCCGCCCTCATGAAGGATTACGCAACGCCAGAGAACTACACATGGGAGGCAATGAAGACTGCCGACCCCAGCCTGACGGCACAGGCCTATGACGAGCTGATGAGCACCGTCATAGGAGTCGATACTTATGACTTCACCACCTACCTGCGCGAGACTGACAAAGTGATTACCGGAAAGATTCATTATATGGTGGGCGAGCAGAAGAAAACAGCCACCTTCCAAATGGCCGCCGACCAGGCCAACGACTTCGCACGCAACCACGAATGGATCGTATACGGATACTTCAAGGGCGAGGAGCTCGAGCTTACGTTCACCGTCCTGCCCTGGAACAAGTGGCTGCGCAAGACCGACTACAAGAGCAACGTCAGCGTGAGCCAGCAGCTCCACTGGATAGACGGCACCTACGACAACACCAATACCAACGCTGCTGCACCCATCACCATTGATGGCACTCCCCATACGGTCATGGTACTCACCTATGGCACCTCCATCGAGGGAGGATTCTCGTTCGACACACCCTACGGCGGTACGTGGATGGCTATCCTAGAGCCCATTAACGGCAGCGAGAACGGATCGATCGTCTTCACCAGCAACAACGAGACGACACTCAGCGGCACCATCGGTACCAATGCCGTCACTTTCCAGATCAAGGCCGCAGAGAACCAAGTGAGCCGCAACCAGTATGCCCGTCTGCGCTTCGTCTGCTACTCGCAGGACAATCAGCCCTACGTAGTGAATGACGAGGTCATCGGAGGACCCTATGTCATTGCCCAGTACGCTAACTGATTATAATATCAACAGAACTTTAGATTAGTCATATACGATATGAAACTGAAGACTATATACACTTTGGGTCTGCTGCCCGCAGCGATGTTTATCTTCGGCAGCTGCGCCACCGAGGATTTGCTCACCGACGACCTGCTGGCCGACAACAGCCTACAGCTCAGTGCCAGCATCGCCATCGATGAGAGGGGTACCCGTGCTGGAGATGAAGACGTCACCAATCCGGGTGACGAAGCCGGAGAACAGGAGATGAACGAAAACCTCATCAACACCCTCGACGTGTTTTTCTATCCACTGGATGCCACCGAGGAGACACCGGCCGTAGAGCACCGCTTCTATAAGCCCGCCGTGCAGGACACGTATACCAGGAAGGAAGCCATCTCGCTCGAGACGCTCCACAGGCTGCTGGGCGAGGAGCTCGTCACGACGGGCGACAACCCCTCGCAGTGTAATGTCTACGTCGTGGCCAACTACTACGACGGCACGTTTAATGCCGGCACCACCACATCGAAGTTCAACGGCACGGAGAGCCGCAAAGCCATCCGCACGACAAAGCTCACCAGCACGTTCAACGAGAACGTCAAGCAGGAGAGCTTCGTCATGGAGGGCGAGGCCATAGTACCCCTGAGCATTTCAACTTCGGGCAAGTACCTGCTGAAAGGCAATATCAGTCTCTATCGAGTGGCTGCCAAGGTGCGCCTGAGCATCATGATCGACCCGTCGCTCACCACCTACGACGCACCCGAGCCTCACGGCGTAGAGGATGCCAACGGCAACGTCTGGTTCCCCTCGACAGAAGGCATGAAGTGCATGCTCGTCAATGGCGTAAAGAGCGGCTATATCAGCCGAGAGCTACAGCAGCATGGCGTCAACTACAACTATCTGCCCCAGGCTGCCGACTACTTCCCCACCGACATGGCCAACCGCCTGCAGGAGATGGAGACCTATGGAAGGGTAATGCGCGAGGAAGGAACGGATGATGACAACAACATGTGGTATAAGCACGACTATCCCTTCTACAGCTATCGCACCATCGACTGGAAGGAGCAGCCCGAACGTGAGGCATACATCCTGCTAATGGTGCCCTGGGTGCGCCGCGTGGGCACCACCACCACCACGGCCTACACCTTCTATCAGCTTCCTATGCCTATCTGGAGCATAGAGCAGGACTATATGCTACGCTCATACCGCTACTATCGCATCGAGGCTAACATCGGCTCCATGGGAAGCTTCTCCGTCGAGGACCCCGTGAAGATCGAGAACAACAGCTACATCGTCGTCAACTGGGGCGTCATCGGCACCGCCTTCTCCGCCGACCTCGACCCCGTGAAGTACCTCGCCGTCTACGAGACGAATATTGTCATGGAGGATACTGACACCAGAGAGATTCAGTTCGCCAGCAGCGACGACCTGCAGGTGGTCACTGGTACTGTCAGCATGCGCCAGCGTGACCTGGCCAGTAACAACTATACGAATGTTAATCCCGGCAACTGGACGACCTTCACACTGACGGAAGGTACCACCACCACCGAGAACGGCGTCAGCACAACAGAGTGGACTGCCAATAACAACGGGAACCCCATCACCATTAAGATTAACAACGAGACGGGCATCATCACCTTTGAGCATGAGCTTAAGAATGAGATTGCCCGGACGGGTGACTTCACGGAGTATCAGATCTCGTTTACCGTGGCTCACGGCGGCACCGATGCTGTCTATCGTGAGACGATCAACATCACGCAGTATCCTATGCTGCCGGTGAGGAGAGAGTTGAATGCCGACTATGGAACTACCAACCATAATCAGAATCGTGGCTATGTATATATTAATGGCAAAAAGAACACCGCGACAAGTAATACTGATGCAAGCCATTATGGATATAACTCTCAAACTTATGGTGGAACTCATGGCCAGTTAAATAGTAGCAACCGGAACCCAAATAGATACATCATTTCTGTTTCTGCTTTAACAAATGACAATTATGTTATAGGTGATCCTAGATTGAAATATGTTAATAATGATTTGTCTGGGACCGGAAACATTACAAATGAGTCAACAGGACAGAAAGCGTGGACTGCATACGCTTATAATGCAAATTCTGCAGTTGATGTAGATGGTTGGGGGCGAATTCAATCTGAGCGCGCAACATATTATGCATATGATTTGTATAATACAGGCTATCAAAATGAGCTTGAATACTATCATCCTACTGAAGAAGGCGGGGTTAATAGTCGAACATACAAGATGCTCTCTCCCCAGTTTATGGTAGCTTCTTCATATGGTATTTGCACAACTGGAAGAACTAAGGAAGAAGCTCGAAGACGTTGCGCATCCTATCAAGAAGATGGTTATCCTGCTGGACGTTGGCGTCTACCTACTCAAGCAGAGATCGATTATGTCGTACACTTGTCAGCTTGGGGCAAAATACCTATTTTGTTTGGTTATATGCAGGGTACTAATAATTATGGGGATGATGCTCCTTATTGGAGTGCCAATGGAGTTATAAGTGTAAATTCTTGGAATGGCAATGTTGAAACGATAACATCAACATCTGGTGTTTCTGTCCGTTGTGTCTATGACACATGGTACTGGGATGATAAGATACCTGATGCCAATAAGAATCAGTTCTATTGGGGTGACAAGGAAGATGCAGCATACTGGAATGCTCAATAAAAGCTAATTGTAACGATGAAACGAATGATCAATTATAAGACATGGATGCTGGGCCTGCTGGCACTGGTGCTGGCCGGCTGCAGCGAGGAGTTGCTGCCTGTGAATGATGGGCGGCAGGTAAGCGACGGCGACAAGGTGGCGGTGAGCGTCGGCCTGGACTTCATGGATCCGAGCACCCCCACCCGTTCCATGGGTGAGATCAGCGACGCCGACCGTCTGAACCTGGCTGTCCGCCTCTTCGTGTTCGATGCCGACGGCTATCTCGTGGAGACGGTCGACGTGCCCAACGGCACGACGGACGGCGAGCCCGACCGCACGAACGACAACTCGTTCGAGACCGGGAAGCGCAACGAGACGAAGTTCTGGGTCGAGCTGACCAAGTCGAACAAGGAGCGCCGCATCCACTTTGTGGCCGTGCGCCTGGCCACCGGTCAGACCTTCGACGATGTCGTCACCATCGGTAACCTCTATGGTACAGAGGCCAGCGTGATGAACAGCATGAGCGTCAAGGGCACCCAGGATGCCTACTGGCAGCGCGTGGTCATCCCCGGCGGCATACCCGCCCCGACGGCGCCCGCTACGACAGTCGAGATTGAGGAGCTGCAGCGCGTGCCCCTCATCCGCAACTTCGCCAAGTTCACGCTAGCCGAGACCATCGAAGACTTCGAGATCACCGGCTTCGTCGTGATGAACATCCCGACCGAAGGCACCGTCGCCCCCTACAACACGACAACCTCGGCCTTCGAACCCTTCTACATCGCCGGCGATGATAAGATCTACGAGAGCAAGGAGTATTTCGACATCACCTATACTGGCTTCCTGCCCAGCAGCGATGTGGAGCGTGCGAACACCGACGTCAGCACACTGGACTTTAACGATGCCAATCCTAAGTACATGTACGAGAGCCCCAACGCTGATGGCGACCTGCGCGGTAAGACCTACATCCTGCTGAAGGGCCGCTATCGTGAGAACGCCTCGTCGGCATGGCAGGAGAACCGCTACTATAAGCTCGACATCATCTATCAGGACGAAACGACGAAGACCACCTACTTCTACAACATCCTGCGCAACTTCCACTACGATGTGACGCTCAATGCCGTCAACTTCGCAGGCTATGGGACGGCTGCCGAGGCTGCACGCCGTCCGGCGTCGAACAACATCTCGGCCTCCATCGAGGCACAGGGTGTGAACAACATCGCCGACTCCCACAACCGTCTCTTCGTCAGCAAGCTGTACTTCGCCTACATGAGTGGCGGCGTCAAGCCCACAGGCACCAACCTGACAACAGCCGACCTGCTCTTCAAGTATCGCCATGTCAGTCAGGACAACTGGCAGAACTATAAGGTGGGCTACACCATCCTCGAAGGCAGCGACGACATCTTCGTCACGACAGGCAACAGCTGGACGGGCGCCATGCAGCTCAACGATGGCAACACCACCGAGAACTCCTACGCCAACGTCAACGGCACCACCGCCAACGGATGGAGCTCCGTACGCTTCAACCTGAAGGAGCCCGGCGACATCCCCCAGACCGCCACCATACGATTCTATTCTACTGATGATACTTATAACACGCTGAGCCGCGACGTCACCATCCTGCTCCACAAGCCTTACGAGATGAAGGTGGAGTGCCCCGAACTGGTACGCCAAGCCACGGGCACCGCCATGGATGTCAACCTGTTGCTGCCTGTCGGCATCAACGCCGGCTTGTTCCCCCTGACGTTCTATCTTGAGCCCGTGAAGAAGACCATTTATCCCGACGCTGAACTGAAAGCTGAGCTCCCCGTCCACATCGGACAGACCATCATCACCGGCCAGAGCTACAACTCTTATCAGTATGAGCGCCACGTGACAGCCGAGGAGTATGAGAGTGCTGAGATCAAGGTAGTCAACGGCGTCAGCTATCGCGTCATCCCCAGCTACTTCAAGACCAGTGTGGCCGAAAGTGCTACGACGGTTTATGCCACCAACCAATACTTCACCACGGCC
This sequence comes from Prevotella sp., assembly GCA_017417465.1. GTDB lineage: Bacteria > Bacteroidota > Bacteroidia > Bacteroidales > Bacteroidaceae > Prevotella. The sequence goes on from JAFPZD010000163.1 coordinate 8,790, forward strand.
TCTGACAATTTCGTCAATGGTACTTCAGTGTTCCCCACCGACCATCACGTCACCATCACGCCGACGGAATACTACGGTATCGGCAATACTTACATCACGCTGACCTTCGAGACGACCGACGCGGCCACCATCACCTACTCTGTGACCGAGGGTAACGTGACAACCAACTACACTTATCACGCCACGGCTGCCGGCGCCCATAGCATCAAGGTGCCTACAACCACCTTCGGCAGCAACAACTACAGTGTCAACATGAGTGGAAGCTATGAAGGCGAGACGGCCCAGCAGACCATTAATGGTGCATACAATTCTGACTGGACCTTTGGCGGTTCCGGCTTCAACTATCCTATCCACCGTCATATCCTGCACCTGCCACATCTGGCCTTCGAGACCAATATCGGCAGTCAGGGCTTCGCCGCTCGCGAGTACATCCGTGTGCGTCGTAACGGTACGGTCAACTGCGGACGTGTCTACCTCCAGGCTAATGGTATCTGGGGTGATGCCCAGAACAACTATTACAATATCGATACCGACTTTAACGCAGCTGTCCTCGAGGCCACGACGCCCATCACCTTCACCCAGGAGGGCGACAACAACACGGGCTGGACAACGTCGATCACTGCCGGTGAGATTACGCAGCTGCACAAGGTCGACGTGGATGCCGGAATCACCGACCTACACCTGCTCTCAGAGGAGGAAGCCGCAACAAAGGAGGCCACAGCACCTACAAATGGCCTCTACAAGAAGCAGCTCATCTTCGCTGCGCCATAAAGTGACACAAGGACAGGTAACTGTCACAAATCAACTATCAGCAGCTGCAACCCAGGCCTGGGTTGCAGCTGTTGTCGTAAGTTGACAAGGGGGACAGGTGCGTGTCCCCTATTTGCCCACAGTACATGGTCCGTTCAAGAGAATTCCGTTGGCTGGACCTTGCTTAGCGGACACCAATATATTCTATATGCAGTAAACTCACAACCCTTCACATTTCTAATAAACGCCTCATTACAAGCATGTTATGGTGAAGGGTTCCTGTAAACGACTGAAAACGCAAAGCCGAGCGAGGGGAGGTCTCTTACGGATATTGTTTCTAATGACCAATTTGGGATAAAGCGCGAATAAGTGCACACCAAGCCGATGATTGGACGATTAGTGTAACCATCGATAGCTGCAGCCTGCCCTATTTTTGATGAACCGCAATCCTAATTCAATGGCCCCAAATAGCGATTCCAATTGTTGCTGACGAAGGTCGGCAAATCTGCTGACGAAGGTCGGCAAATCTGCTGACGAAGGTCAGCAAATCTGCTGACGAACGTCGGCAAATCTGCTGACGAAGGTCAGCAAAGCATTTTCGTGCTTTTCAAGACGATTCAATCGAAGGAAATACCTGAACCGAGTTCGACGCGATGGCAGTCCGCCAGTGTTATGTGTCGACGCGATGGCAGTCCGCCAACGGGCTGGCACGGGGCCTGCCCCTACACTGGCGGCATTGGCCCTGGCGATCATGCCGGCTCTGTCTTTTGTTTTCACACCTTAAGAAACCATTCACCAAAACTAACTGTTATACAAATACTTAGCACCAAAGTGAAGAGTTTGAAGAAAACAGCATTTATACTACATAGGTCATGAAAAACGTAAGAATTGACAAATACTATTTCAATACCGAACCGATCATTCCGCATTTTAGTATTATCTTTGCATGCTGACTGCCCAGTTGTGCCGTCACTGGGAAGTGGCTACCGAGCGGCTGGAAGAGCTGGTGAAGGATTTTGTCGCGACTCACCAAAGCAAAAAAATGTTTTTTTCTTTGGATTCACTGCTCTAAAATTTGGTTTTTCGCTCGATTTGCATTATCTTTGCACGCGGAAGAGATAACATCTTTATTTATAGACCAGAGAAAGGAGGAGACCATGATAGTAGCCAACCCTATTTACGACATTGTGTTCAAGTACTTGATGGAGGACGAGCGTATCGCCCGGACCATCCTGTCGGCACTGCTCCGAAAGGACATCATCAGGGTGGAGGTGCGGCCCCATGAGTACACCAACAGCCAGCGCGACACGCTGTCGGTGTTCCGCATTGACTTTGGTGCCACCATCCGTGAAGCCGACGGTACGGAG
>JAFPZD010000016.1 GCA_017417465.1 Prevotella sp.
CCCAGAACTGGAAGAAGAAATCAAGCTGTTGCTCATTCCTGCCGACCCTGAAGACAGCAAGAACGTGACGCTCGAAATACGTGGTGGAACAGGCGGTGACGAGGCGGCTCTCTTTGCAGGCGACCTCTTCCGCATGTACTCAAAATACTGTGAGATGAAAGGTTGGCACCTGACCGTATCATCGTTCTCGGAGGGTGCTGTGGGTGGCTACAAGGAAATCATCGCCACTGGAAGGAGCGCGAACAGACGGGCACCTAGCAGATTGACGAGACGGACATGGCTCTCTGCGACCTGGTGCTTGACATTCAGTATCACACTCAGTTGCACTGGTTCTACGACCTCCACCGCAAGTATTACGACGACCAACTCCGCGATGCGGCGCAGCAACGCCGACGCACCAACAAGTTCATTGAGTGTTTCCGCCAACTGCCAGAGGTGTTCACCACCGAGAAGTTCGCCCAAGTGTTTGGCTACGCGAACAATCGCTCGGCACAGAAAACACTGGAACGCCTGCTGAATGACAAAGCCATCGAACGCACCATGCGCGGAAACTACAAGAAACTTGTCTCAGAATTGTGAGGAACAAGGAAAGTAAGATAGTAGGAAAGTGGACATGATTCCAAAAAGGACTTTCCTGCACAGGCAATAACACGAGAGCAGCCCGCACGGCACCTTCGCCATGCGGGCTGCTTTTTCTTATCTTCCAGACACAAGAGCGTTTAATTGTCAAGCAAGCAAGTTGTATCTGTCAGAAAATGTCGGAATGAGTACCTGTCTGCAGGAACAGGAGCGTGAGTTGCTGATTGTCCTGCTGCCAAGTCATCAGCCAGTCGGGCTGGATGTGGCATTCCCATATCCCATGCATATTGCCTGAAAGTTTGTGCGGACGATACTTTGGCGGCAGCGAACCGTTTGCTTCAAGCAAGTCCATCGCATCGGTGATGAGTTTCATGTTGAGCCCTCGCCTGATGCAGCGTTGGAAGTCTTTTTTGAATTGGGACGACAGTCTGATTTGATATGCCATGACTATAGTCCCATTTCTTTGTAAAAGTCCTTGAGCGAGTTGTACTGCGTCACGCCCTTGCCTTTCACGGCATCCTCTATGACCTTGATGCTTGCATCGTTCAGATAGAGGCCAGTCTCAGGGTCATAAAGTTGGGGCTTGGCTTTTTCTCTCTGTATCTTTACGGAGGCCACTCCCATCAGCATCTTGCATGCCTGCTTCACTTTCGAAACGAGGCTCTCATCGGGTACTTGTAATATGATTGTTGCCATGATGTCCTTCTGTATTTCTGTTTTCGTGGGCAAAGTAACTAAAAAACTGCCGAACCACCAAATTTTTGTGCACATATTTTTCCGCACCATGCCTTCTCATGTCACCATACATAATAAAAGAAACAGCCCGCACGGCACCTTCGCCATGTGGGCTGCTTTTCTTATCTTCCAGACACAAGAGCGTTTAATTGTCAAGCAACAAGTTGTATTTGTCAAAAAATGTCGGAATGAGTGCCAGTCTGCAGGAACAGGAGCGTGGTAGTCAATAGTGCACCACCATCTTCTTCCCGTTCTTGATCACGATGGCAGGCTGATGCAGGCTGCGAGTGTCAACCATGCGGCCTGACAGGTCGAAGGAGACATCACGGTCGGATTTTCGGCTGACATCGTTCGCCTCGCCCGGAGTCTGGATGCCCTCTATGCCGTTGGCAATGGCATCGCCCAGACGGAAGAGGCGTGCACCGTGACTGGGTACCTTCGTGCTGATGCTGCCCTCCACCGTGCCCAGGCTTTCCTTACCCCAGATGTCGTAGACGGGCACCGTCTCGCTGGCACTGTAGCCCAGTTCCGTGAGGTCCACCACGAAGTCATCGCTCTTGGTGACGTAGAAGAAGAACTCCATCGTCGTGCCGCTGCTGCTGGTATTGTCGTTGTCGCAACTGGAGTCATAGCCACAGAGGGCGCGGAAGGTCTTATAGTTGTGGCCGGCAGGCAGGTTGTACACCAGCGTACACTCGGCATTGAGGCCCAGGCCCGTGGTGTAGTTCTGGCCGTCAACGCGCAGCGTCTGTCCCTCCACGTTCTTGTTCACGTGCAGCGAGCCCCATTCCGAGGCGTAGGATGCCTGCTTCAGCGTGGTGAGCGACGTCTCGTTGCCGTCGGCATCTATCAGCACGGGGTCTATGAGGTCGGCCCGGTCGTAGGCAAAGCCGTCGCCATTGTTGCTGACAAATATCTTCAGTTGCTCGGCATTAGTGATGTCACACTCCATCACCTTCGACTTCGTGCCACTGCGCGAGATGAGTCCCGAGCGGACGGCATAGTCGTTCTGCTCAGCCGTCAGCGGGTTCTGGTCGAACACCATGAAACGTATGCTCGTCGTGCTGCCCGTCTGCCCGATGCCCGAGTCGTCGGCAGCAGCCATCGCCTTGAAGCGCACCACGTCCATGTCGTCGGGTATCTGGAAGAAGATAGCGGCATTGGCATCGGTAGAGAAGCCGCGGTCGTAGCTCTCGCCCATCACCTTCATCGCGCCGCCGTGGTCCACGTTCTTGTTCTCGTAGACACGGTTGAAGTACGACTTGGTGTACTGGCGCGTCTTGTAGGTACCGGTCAGGGGCACCTCCGTGCCATCGCGCAGCACCAGCGTCGGGTTGATCCAGTCACCGTGATCGTAGTTGAAGTTGTCGCCACCGTCGTCGACCACCAGCACCAGCGTCTTCTTGCCCTCGGGCCACTCTATGTCCACGTTGGCGGCATGCCCGTCGGTGGTGTAGGCTACGGTCTCCGACTTATAGAGCGCCTTGCTGCCAACGATCCATCGGGTATTGTCGCGCTGGAACAGAGCCAGCCAGCGGTTGCCCGTCTCAGGGTCGCGCGATGTCCATACGACGCGTCCGTTGTCCTGTCCTCGTCGTTCAGTACCTGATGGGCCTCCACACCATATTTATGCATGCGGTGGTACTCCTCGTTGTTCATCAGCGACAGCGTGAAGGCATCGTTCCTGGTCATCTCGCCACCGAAGAACAGCGGCGAGTGGCAGATGCCCCACAGCGTCATCATCGTCAGTTGCTCGTTCTCCGTCAGGTTGGTCCACCGTCCGCCCTGTGCCGACGTGTAGCCGGCATCGCCTATGGTCATGGCTATCTGTCCCAGAGGCAGCATGTCGCAGTCGGCATAGTTGCCCGGACGGGCGTACTGGCTCCACTCGTGAGCCTCGTTGAACACGGCGTCCACATGGCTCCAGTTGTCCCACAGGTCGTCCATCATGCGCCACATGTTGGCATTCTGCAGGCACTCCCCGGCATACTGGTACTGCGTCTTGCCGGGCGACAGCGACAGCACGATGGGTCGGCCACACTGGTCGATGGCCTTGCGTATCATGTGAATCTCGTCGGTATAGAACGGCCGCGACATGTCGTCCACCTTGATGAAGTCGACGCCCCACTCGGCATAAAGGTCTATGATGCTGTTGTAGTACAACTGGCCGTACTCATTGTTGCGCACCAGCAGGTTGTCCTTCAGCCACGTGCAGGGCGACGTCGTGCCGTTGTACACCTGGCTCCAGGCTGTCGTCTCGCTGCCCTTCAGTTTGTACGATGAGCCGACCACCGACTTCGGCACGCCACGCATGATATGGATGCCAAACTTCAGGCCCTTCTCGTGCAGCATGTCAGCCAGCGGCTTGAAGCCCACGTTCTTGCCGTCCACCATACACGACGGGAATCGTGTGGGCGACGGCAGGTAGCGTCCGTACTCGTCGAGCACATAGTCCTGGTCGCCGCGCTGGTTGTAGTTGCCGCCGCCCAGCGACGGGTGGTTGCAGTACCAGCGAATGTCCACCACCACATACTCCCATCCGTACTTCACCAGGTCGTTGTCCACAAGGTACTGTGCATTCTGCATCACCTCCTTCTCCGTGACCGACGAGTAGTAGCAGTCCCACGAGTTCCA
>JAFPZD010000164.1 GCA_017417465.1 Prevotella sp.
CCGCTACGCGGGCTTTTACAGCTTCCTAAACTTCACCTTCGGCAGGGCATCGAGGGTTTTCTGGTCGGTCTGGCAATACTTCACCACCAAGTCGGCATAGGCGGAAACGCCCCGCTGGTTCAACGAGTCGCAAGCCATGTTGTAGGCCTGCTTGAACACATCAATCTGTTTCTTCACACGCGCGTCGCCAAGCGCTTTGTCGCGGAACACCACGCGCCCCAGCCACAGGTTGTGTTTCTCCGTGTCCCAGAGCACCGTGTGCCCATGTTCGCGAGCGGTCGTGGCTTGTGGCTCGGGCAGCCAGAGGGCATCCATCTCGTTGTTCAGCAGCATCTGCAGGCGCAGGGGCACATCGTTGATCTGCACGCGATAAACCGTTGCCGTCGTCTTCACGCCCTTCAGCACATGGTCAGTGAGGAAGTCGGTAGCGGAATAGCGCGTCATCGCGACCATCTTATCGCCCAACTGCTTCACCTCCTTCAGACGTGCCGAACGGTTGCCGACGAGCTGCCACGAAGTGTTCGTGGTGCCGACCTCCGTGAGGGCCGTTCCTCGGCTTCTCATACGCGCCACACGCACCGAGTCACTAACGGCACCCTCCACGCTACCCCCAATCAAGGCGGTGTCAATGTCCATCTGTGCCTTTCTCATCCGCAAGCGCACGTCAACGCCCAACGTGTCGAAGAGGTGACGTTCCTTCGCAACAAACAATGGCATGCAGTCGAGTGTCGGCATCACGCCCACCTTCAACGCCAACGAGTCGGCAGTCTTCAGCTTGGCCCGTTCCGCACGTGTCATCCGCTGCTTGGTTTCATACGACTGTCCACATGCCACCACGAGGGCGATGCACCAGCCACACACAAATATATTTCTTAGTTTCATCATCTTAACTTTTCACTTTTCGCTTTTCACTTCACACGGCCTAGCAACCTCTTCACCAACAACTCCACATCGGCAGTCGTCACTTCACCGTCGCCATCGATATCGGCAGCAAGACGAATCTCAAGAGGTGCATCATAACCTGTAATGATATTCACTAGCAGCGTAATATCAGCTACATCGAGTTGAGCGTCGCCATTCACGTCGCCGTCGCAGAACTCCACAATCTGCTTGAACTCCTTCCAATAGTCGGCAGCCAGATAAGCCTCCCTGCACCCCGTCGGCACATAGAGCGTCGCATAGGTGCGACTATTGAATGTACGCTGCGTAATGGCCGGGGGTACGGTCATTCCGACTTTCACAGTTTTCAGACTGTCACAGTAATCGAACGACTGATGTCCGATGGTTGTCAGTTCGGCTGGCAGCACCACGCTCCTCAGGTCGCCACAAGAAAATACTGAAACACCTGCGAGGGCTGTCACATTCGACGGAATCCGAAGCTCCGTCAACCCAGCAACATAGCTATACGCAAAGCGACCTATCGTTGTCACCGTCGATGGAATCCGCGTACTGACGAAAGCCTGATAGAGCGTATTCGTAGACGTTTCGACGATGGCATTACAACCTTCGCGGGAGTCGAAAACCGTATTCGCGGGGTCAACGCTCACGTCGGTCAGCTGTGTGCAATAACCAAAGACAGTATCGCC
>JAFPZD010000165.1 GCA_017417465.1 Prevotella sp.
GGGGTCGCGCATCACCTTCTGCTGTCCCACCTTTGGACGCAGGAAAACGCCCTGAATGCTGTCCCATCGGATGCCGTCACGGCTATAGATGAACCGCAATCCTTCGGTGGCCGGCTCATGAAACGAAGTGCTGACATAGATATCCTTAGCCTTGACGGATGAGAGACCACAGGCGAGAAAGGCAAGTAGCAGTAATTGTTTAATCATCGACAGAAAGAATCAAATTTGGTGCAAAGTTAATGCTTTTTTCTTAAATACGAACCTTTTCTACGCTTTTTTTACCCATTTATTTTTATTTGTCGGCTTTTTATGCTAACTTTGCACGCGATAACTAATCACCAACCCCGATGAGAAAAGCAGCAATGGCCATCTTCGTGGCCCTTTTGACAACTATTACAGTGACAGCACAGCAGACGTCGGTCGCAGGACTCTTCCCCTTGGAAGGCAGTGGCCGCGTGGTCTACAACTTCAATGCCGGATGGCGATTCCTGCTCGGCGATGCTGATGGTGCAGCCAGCACAGCCTACGATGACACGGCCTGGGAAGATGTGTGTGCCCCCCATGCCGTACTGCTGGAGCCCTCGGAGGCCAGCGGCGGCCGTAACTACCAAGGTGTCTGCTGGTACAGGAAGACCTTTATCGTCCCTACCGATATGACAGGCAAACTGATTACCGTTCACTTCGAGGCTGTTATGGGCAAGCAGTGGGTCTATGTCAACGGGCGTCAGGTCAAGGTGCATCAGGGTGGCTACCTGCCCATCACCGTCGATCTCTCGGCAGAGGGTGTGCAGGCTGGCGACACCTGCCTCATCGCCATGAAGGTTGACAACAGCGATGACAAGAGCTACCCGCCGGGCAAGCCGCAGGCGCAACTCGACTTTGCCTATCATGGTGGCATGTACCGCGACGTGTGGCTCATTGGCTGCTCGCCCGTCCATATCACCGATGCCATTGAACGCGGACAAGTGGCTGGTGGCGGTGTATTCCTGCACTATGACAACATCACCGAGAAAAGTGCTGACGTGTACATCGACGTAGTGCTTGCCAACACCACACCCGCCCGAAAGGTGGCCCTCGCCGCCACCATCAAGGACGCTGAAGGCCGCGTAGTGAAAGTCCTCAAACAAACGAAGTCAGTGGTCGAGTATTCTCTTTTCGCCCTTCACTTCACACTCCCGCAGCCCCGCCTTTGGTCACCCGAGACACCATATCTGTACAGCGTAGAGTTACGAGTCCTGAACGGCAAGCAGTGTCTCGACGGCGGCATCGTCCGCATGGGCATTCGCAAAGCTGAGTTCCGCGGGCGCGACGGTTTCTGGCTCAATGGCAAACCGTATCACCAGCTGGTAGGCGGCAACCGTCACCAGGACTTCGCCTACGTGGGCAATGCCCTGCCTAACTCACAGCAGTGGCGTGATGCCCTGAGACTGAAGGATGCGGGCATGGACATCGTCCGTGCAGCACACTATCCGCAGGACCCGTCGTTCATGGACGCTTGCGATGAAATGGGCATTTTTGTGATTGTTCCAACGCCAGGATGGCAGTTCTGGAACAAAGATCCGCAGTGGGCAGAGATGGTGCATCAGAACACCCGCGACATCGTTCGTCGCGACCGCAACCACCCCTCCGTTCTCATGTGGGAGCCCATCCTCAACGAGACGCGCTACCCCGAGGACTTTGCCTTGAAAGCTTTGCAGGTCACCCGTGAGGAGTATCCATGGCCGGGACGCCCGGTAGCTGCCGCCGACCTGAACTCTGCCGGCGTGAAGGACAACTACGACGTGCTCTATGACTGGGCATACAACATCGCTAATGGGAAGTACGATGTCGACAAATGTATCTTCACCCGCGAGTGGGGCGAGTACGTCGACGACTGGTATGCCCACAACGCCATCAACCGCGCAGCCCGTGGCTGGGGTGAGCACGCCATGCTGGCCGCCGCCCTCTCGCTAGCCGACACCTACGGGATGATGTACCACGGACAACGGCAGTTTATAGGCGGTTGCCAGTGGCACCCCTTCGACCACCAGCGCGGCTATCATCCCGACGCCTACCTCGGTGGTATCTACGACGCTTTCCGACAGAAGAAATATGCCTTTGAGATGTTCAGGGCACAGTCCGCTGACGAGCCGATGGTTTACATCGCCCACGAGATGATGCCATCGTCGCCTACCGACGTCGTGGTGTTCAGCAACTGCGACAGCGTGCGTCTGACAGCCCTCAACGGATGGAAGACAGCGACACTCCCCGTCGTCCATAATCCCGAAGAGCAACCGCATGCACCCGTAGTGTTCACCGGTTTCTGGGATTTCTGGCAGGCTCGCAGCATTAGCTACACCAAGCGCAACTGGCAAGGCGTCACCTTCGTTGCCGAAGGCATCAAGGACGGCAAGGTTGTCTGCACTGAGACTAAGATGCCATCGCGGCGTAGCACGAAACTGCGCCTCACTTCCGATGAAATGGGCAAAAAATTGATTGCCGACGGCTCAGACTTCGTTGTTGTCGTTGCGGAAGTAACCGACGACAATGGCAACGTCAGGCGCCTGGCTCGCGAGCATGTCACCTTTACGGTCGAAGGCGAAGGAGCCATTATCGGCGATGAACGCATCGCGGCCAATCCACGCCAAGTGGAATGGGGCAGCGCTCCTGTGCTGGTCCGTAGCACCTGTCGTCCGGGCTCCATCCACATCATCGCACGACCGACGTTTGAGGGTATCCATGCGCCCTCTGCCGATACGCTCGTCATTGAGAGTGTGCCCTGTGAGCTACCTCTTTGTAATAGCCTCACATCCTCACAGGCTATAGGGGGAAGCACCGCCATCCAAGGGAAGCATGCTTCCACGCCACTCACCAACAGGCAAAACGCAGAGGGTACGCCCGACCGCCGCAAAATGCTTGAAGAGGTGGAGCGCCAGCAGCAAGACTTTGGAATCGATTAGTGTCTGTGGAAGACTGTCATTCATCCCTCCTACATTTTTTGCAAAACGGGCTCATAACGTCACTTTTTAGTGATATAAAGCTGAAAAACAAGCGGTTAAGAGGTGACGTTAGATGGTTATAACGTCACTCTAACGTCACCTTTCATCACACTAACGTCACTCTAACGTCACTTTTGACAATTTAACCATATTGCTTCCACATTCTATTCAGTTTCCTCGGAAGAAATTCAGTTCCCTCGGAAGAAATTCAGTTTCCTCGGAAGAAACTTGGAGTTTCCTCGGAAGAAGCTTGGAGTTTCCTCGGAAGAAGCTAAGAGTTCCCTCGGAGGGAACTGGTTATTCCCTCGGAGGGAACTGCTAGTTTCCTCTGAAGACGTTGGTTGTTTTAATCCTTCACTTTTGGCGTATATGTCTGTGTATCAGGAGAATGTGGTGAAGGGTCCGTTTCGTGTGTCCTGCCCTTGGTGAATAAGTGGCTTCTGGGTAGTTGACAAGGGCTCGTTGCTATCATTATTTCTGTTCTTAACTGAAAAACATCCTGCATACCCTGCGCAGGGTATGCAGGGTATGCAGGATGTTTTTCGTTTTATTATCGGGTTTCGCGTTTTTATTCTCGGGTTTTATGACTTTATTCTCGGGTTTTACGAGTTTATTCTCGGGAATTAAACTCGTAAGTCATAGGTTTACGACCCGTAAATGGAATACTTACGACTTGTAAATGGCATACTTATGACTCGTAAATGGCATACTTATGACCCGTAAATGGCATACTTACGACATGCTATAGAGCAGAAATAAGGCAATGATATAGCAGTTGACCTATTTGTACACTTTCCTTCACGTTTCTAAGGCAACCGATGCCAGGCATCGGCTGTGCCCTCAATGGCGAGTAAACACGCGGTTGGGTTGACCGAAGGAACCCTTCACCAGAAGTGGCTTGCAATGAGCCTGTTACATCCGATGTGAATGGTTTTGCATCTTTCCGATCTTATCCCCCTCCTAAAGGAGGAGTTCTTCGCAGAGCGAAGCGGCAAAGCCAAGCTAGGGGAGGTCTGTTACGGATATTGTTTCTAATGACCGATTTTGGTTAAAAACTTTTTAGTAGAGGAGACATTCACAGGCTATGGGACTTCGGCTTAGTAAAAAGCCATTAGCAAGTTCTGCACAGCCAATGCGCCACTCTACTCGCGTGTATGCATCGAAGACAGAAATACCTATTTAATATTTATACACGGAAGGAATTGAGCGATTTCGGCTCTTTTTCGTTAATAATTTGTAAATAAACGCCTCAAAAAAGTTTGCTTCTGCAAAAAATACGTACCTTTGCCCCAAATTGGACGAAAGCTTTTACAAACTATTTACTAACAAAAATAAAAGAAAGGATTATTATGAAGAAAATCTTTACGCTGATGGCACTCGCCGGTCTCACCATGAATGTGAGTGCTCAAACCGAAAGTTACAAATCAATCGTTTTTGACGGTGACACACCTGCACTCGCACCCGAGTTTGCTGCTGTCGTCGACGAGAACAACGTGGCTACTAACGTCGGTACGACAGGTCGCTCAGTCGTCACCTTTGGAACCCCAAACATGTCAGTAGAGGCCGTGGGCAGCGCCACGCCGACTGATGTAGAGCCTGGTGAGGAGATCAATGCCGAGCTGCACCTCTTCGAGCCTGCCGCCATCACGATGGGCGACATCACTTGGAAGAACGGTAACAACAAGCTCGACATCAACGACGCCGAGCAGACAAAGCTTTACTTCGTCATGGGTCAGGGCAATGCTTACGAGGAAATCCTTGCCGAGGAGATCTACACCGATGACGAGCCGACTGGCAGATACCGTCCCTACTACACTTATACGGACTACCTCAACGGTGACACAGGCCTGCCCAAGTATGGCCTGTACTACAAGTTCACACCCACTCTGGCAGGCACGCTGAAGGTGCAGGTCTGGGTGAACAAGGGTAACCGTAACACCGTCGTCGTCAAGGGCAGCACGGGGGTCGCCATGACCTATGGTGAGGACTACTGGGCCGAGGGCTATGTCAACGGTAAGCGTGCCAACTACGACACGCCCGCCATTGACCCCGAGACTGGTGAACCCAAGCTCGACAACCAAGGCAACCCCATCTACGAGCAGTACCAGATCTTCTTCAACCGTGAGCAGATTGACTCTATTCACAACGACTACTGCTACGGCAACTACTACAAGCTGCTGCGCGAGAACGAGGAAGAGCCCGGCAAGCATTCAGAGGACAAAGTGGCTGAGGAGAAGGCCAAGGGCGACCAGATGGCTATCGACCGCCGCTTCGTGATTTCTACTGGTAACCAGGCTTTCTGGGGCTGGATCACCATTCCCGTTGAGGCTGGCGAGAGCTACTACGTGTTCCAGCTGTCATCACAGTTAGGCTTCGGTGGCTACGACTTCACCTTCGATGGTTCCGAGGGCATCAGCGAGCTGAGCTCGCCCGTGGCCCGTCGTGAGACGACGTTCAACCTTGCTGGCCAGCGCGTCGGCGACGATGTGAGCGGCATTGTGGTACGTAACGGCAAGAAGGTGATTCGCCGATAATGATGACTCACCACCGACTATAGGGCAAGAGAGACTGGCAGGCGTGCTGAGGCTGTCGGTTTCTCTTGCTTTCGTTCATAACCGACATTCATCAACCTAAAACAAACACTTATGAGCAAACAACCAATTCTTACCGGCAAGGCGCTCAGCGCCTTTGCAGCGCTGCTGGCCGCCACGGGGATGCTGGCCTCGTGCGCCCAGGACGGTTACGATGACGACGAGCGCTTCGAGAGCAGCGTGAAGGGCACGACACTGTCGTCGCCCGCCGCTGACGCCATCACCGTGACGGCGAGTGCCGACGGCAAGACGCAGACCATCACGTGGCCCGTGGTGAAGGGCGCCGGCGGCTACCTCTTCTCGTTCTACGACGAGAGCAACGAGGCGGAGCCCATCGTCAAGGACTCGCTTGTCGACGGCTGTTCGGTCACCGTTCCCCGCGAGGAGGACATGAACTACCGCATCGACCTGCGCACCCTTGGCAACGCTAAGATGAACAACAGCGAGGCGAGCGCCGCCACGCAGAAGTCGTTCTCGACGTTCACCGCCTCCTACGCAGTCATTCCCGACGGCACCGACCTGTGCCAGTACTTCCAGGACAACCCCGTGCCCGAGACGGGCGAGGCCGTCTACTACGACCTGGAGCCCTCCGGCCAGTACCTGCTGCCGTCGAAGCTCGACTTCGGTGCCCGCTACGTCGTGCTCCGCACCACGAGCAAGACCGACTACGCCACCATCACTTACGGCGAGACGGGCAGCATTGAATACTGCGGCGGCCTGACGCTGAAATACCTGAACCTTGACTGCGCCCTCTCGTCGAAGCCCACGCTGGCCTTCAGTGCCACGCCCCCCGAGGAGATTCTCGACGCCGACCATAACAACCACCACCAGATTGTCGACCCGACGGCCATCATGAACTGCAACATCAGCGGCGTGAAGGGCATGTTCCTGTTCGACAACAAGGTGAAGTACTGCCTCAAGACGTTTGTCATGGAGAACTGCCTGGTACACCTTGAGTCGGTGGGCATGACGAACAACTCCATCTTCTACATCTACGACGGCGGCGGGTTCATCAACGACTTCACCATGCGCAACAGCACCGTGTGGAACACCGGCGAGAGCGACTTCAAGTACCTGGTGCGCTACAACAACTCCGGCCGCTGCGACCGTGCCGGCTATGCCACCAACTCCATCAACTTCTTAAGCTGCACCATGTACAACCTCTGCAAGGAGGGCCAGATGTGCAACCACGGCGGCTACGACGGCCGTGCCACGTCGAACTACGACGTCGAGAACTGCATCTTCGTCGACTGCGGCAACGCCCAGGTGCCCCGCCGCATCATCGGCCGCCGCGGCGGCGGTGAGATCATCTTCGCCCGCAACACCTACTGGTTCGACGGTGCCCCCGAGAAGGAGGGTGCCCCCGATGCCGTCGAGGGTGCCAAGAGCGAGTACGACGACAGCCACACGGCCCTGCAGACCGACCCCGCCTTCGTCGATGCCGCCAGCGGCAACTTCAAGGCCACGGGTGCCGAGCAGGTGGCCTTCCGCACCGGCGACCCCCGCTGGCTCGACTAACCGACAGCCCCGTCGCCAGGCGGGCGGCAACGCGCAGCGTAGGCCGCGGCAGGCCCGGTCCGGGAAACATATTAACCTCAATCAGAATTAGGACAACGTATGAGACATAACATCAGCAAACACATAGCGCTGCTGGGCATGGGCCTCTGCCTGAGCCTGACGGCGACAGCACAGGAGCAGACGGTGAGGGGCCAGGTCGTCGACGAGCTTGGCGAGCCCGTCATCGGCGCTTCGGTGACCCTTGCCGGCGACAAGTCGAAGGGCACCATTACCGACCTTGACGGTAACTACCAGCTCAGCGTTCCCAAGGACGCCAAGGTGACCGTCACCTACATTGGCTACCTGCCGCAGACGGTGAAGCCCGGCGGCGTGGTGAAGCTCGCCGAGGACAAGCAGTCGCTCGACGAGGTGGTCGTCGTGGGTTACGGCTCACAGAAGAAGGCCCACCTCACCGGCTCGGTGGTCACCGTGCCGATGGACGAGATTCAGGACCTGGCCAGCGGAAGCCTCGCCTCGACGCTCAGCGGCCTGGTGCCCGGCCTGTCGGTCAGCGGCGGCAACGCCCGTCCGGGCGAGAATGCCCGCCTTCAGATCCGCGACGTGGGCGCCCTCGACGACGTCGGCTCGTCTGCCCAGCAGCCCCTGTTCGTCATCGACGGCTACATCTATCCTAACGACATCAAGGTCGGCAACTCGTTCCAGAATCTTGGTGCCGAGGCCTTCAACAACCTCGACCCGTCGGAGGTCGAGAGCATCACCGTCCTGAAAGACGCCTCCGCCGCCGTCTACGGCTCGCGTGCCGCCAACGGCGTCATCCTCGTCACCACGAAGAAGGGCAAGGTGGGCGCGCCGAGCATCAGTTACGGCGGCACCTTCGGTTTCACCGACGAGGTGGCCCGTCCGAAGATGCTCTCGTCGTGGCAGTACGGCCGCCTCTACAACGCCATCGCCGGTGCCGACCCCACCAACACCAGCCTCAACCACACCACCGCCCTGTTCCAGGCCGACGAGCTTGAGGCCATGCGCGGCCTGGACTACGACCTGCTCGACAAGTACTGGGAGACAGGCACGAAGATGAAGCACAGCATCAACGTCAGCGGTGCCACCGACAAGGTGAGCTACTTCGCCGGCGGCTCCTACTTCGACCAGGAGGGCAACCTCGGCAAGCTCGACTACGACCGCTGGAACTACCGTGCCGGTGTTGACGTGAAGGTGAGCCAGTGGCTCTCGGCCAACCTCACCGTCAGCGGCGACTACGGCAAGAAGAACACGCCGCTGCTGAAGGTCGGCGGTTCGAACGGCGAGAAGGACTACAACCTGCTGCTTACCCGTCCCCGCTACATGCCTGAGTACGTCGACGACTACGCCCTCGTCTCCTATGGCGTGAGCAACACGCAGCGCAACCAGAACCAGAACTATGCCTTCGACGTGCTGCAGAACAACGGCGACTTCAACCGCAACATGTCGTCGAACACGTCGATCAACGCCGGCCTGAACTACGACTTCGGATGGAGCAAGGTGCTGAAAGGCCTGAAGATCGGCTTCACCTACTCGAAGAGCATCAACACGACGAAGACCAACCAGTACGGCTCGAACTTCACGCTCTACCAGATGGTGAACCGCTACGGCTCGGGCAGCCACCTCTACACGCCGACCAGCGGCGACCGTCAGGACTTCGACTACCTGGCCGAGAGCAACTTCCTGCCGCTGTCGCTCAACAACGGCAACATGCTCTACCGCACGATGACGCGTAACGACAACTACCAGATGAACTTCACCGCCCAGTATGCGCGCACCTTCGGACAGCACGACCTCAGCGCCCTGTTCTCCATCGAGCGCTCAGAGCAGGAGGCCGAATACCTGCAGGGCGAACGCGAGCAGCCCTACCCCTTCACCACGTGGCAGTACAACTCGGCCACCGGTGAGCTGACCACCGTGTTCACACGCTCTGAGAGCGCCTCGTTCTCCTACATCGGCCGTCTGAACTACGCCTTCATGAACCGCTACCTGCTGGAGTTCCTCTTCCGTGCCGACGCCTCGACGAAGTTCGGGCCGGGCCACCGCTGGGGCTACTTCCCCTCGGTCTCCGGCGGCTGGGTCGTCAGCGAGGAAGAGTGGTTCCGCAACAACAACAGCCTCAGCTGGATTGACTTCCTGAAGCTCCGCGCCAGCTGGGGTCTCACCGGCCGCGACAACCTGGCCCCCTGGCAGTGGATGCAGATCTACGCCCAGGATGCCAACGGCGGCGTCATCTTCGGCACGGGCACTGGCAACGACTCTAGCAACCGCATCACCATCAACAAGAACAACTCGGCCGTGAACAGCGAGGCCCACTGGGACAAGTCGTACAAGATGAACGTCGGCCTCGACTTCCAGGTGCTGCGCAAGCGTCTGGCCTTCACCTTCGAGTACTACTACGAGAAAAACCGCGAGATGCTGATGAACCTCAGCCAGGAGGTCCCCGGCACCGTCGGCACACAGTCGGCCTCCATCAACCTGGGCAAGATGAACAACTGGGGATGGGAGCTCAGCGTCACCTGGCGCGACAAGATCGGCAAGGACCTCTCCTACCACGTCGGCGTCAACACGGGGATGAGCGACAACAAGGTGCTGCTCATGGACTGGACCACCGACCCGAAGGAGATCTACCGCAGCATCCAGTACGGCTCGCGCACCGACCTGGGACTCTGGGGCATGCAGTGCATCGGCATGTTCCGCTCCTTCCAGGACATCGAAGAATACTTCGACACCTACATGCGCCAGGCCGACGGCACCTACGGCACCTACATGGGTCTGACCAAGGACAAGGTGCGCCCCGGCATGCTCATCTATAAGGACGTGCGCGGTGCCTATAACCAGGAGACAGGCACCTACGACGGCCCCGACGGCATCGTCGACCGCGACAACGACCAGGTGCAGCTGGGCAAGCGCAGCAACATCTACGGCTTCACCGTCAACATGGGCGGCTCGTGGAAGGGCCTCGGACTGACGGCCCAGCTGGGCGCATCGTGGGGTGGCTACATGACGCTGCCCTCGCAGGCCCTGAGCGTTCCCTCGACGTCGAACATCGAGTTCTACAACATGCCCTCCTTCTGGGACCCCGACAATGTCTATGTCTATCAGGACGTCGTCGACGGACGCGGCTACACCACCGTGCCCATGAACCGCGACGCCTACTACCCCAACCCCAGCTACGGCATCAACTCCATCGCCTCGAGCTTCTGGCGCGTCAGCGCTGCCCGCGTGGCCCTGAACCGCCTGACGCTGTCGTACACCGTCCCGTCGAAGACGTTTAAGAAGATTGGCATCAAGAGCTGCCGCGTGAACGTCACCGGACAGAACCTCATCAACTTCTACAATCCCTATCCCGACCACTTCACCAGCCCCATGGCCGGCAGCTACGGTGCCTATCCCAACCTGCGCAGCTGGACGGCCGGCGTGAACCTGTCGTTCTAAGAGAATTGATAACTGACAACTGATTATCGAAAACCAAGAATTATGATTACCAAGAGCATACGATCTTTTCTCGCCGACGGCCTGCTGTGCTGCGGCATCGCTGCGGCCCTCACGGCCTGCTCAGACGACTTCCTGGCCGAGAAACGCAACTATGACAACGTCAACGCCGACATCTACGACTACGTGGAGGGTTGCGAGGGACGCCTGAACGACATCTACGCCTGGTGCCTGCCCACCGTGGGCGACGTCACCGGCACCATCAACCGCAACTTCCCCGTCTCGATGGGCAATGCCGACCTCTGCGCACGTGCCACCGAGGAGTATGCGGGCTTCAGCGACTTCGTCAACCCCGAAATCGAGCTGTCGTCGATGAGCGGCACCAACGGCGTGCCCGACTTCTTCACCGGCCAGACGCAGAACATCCAGGCATCGGTCTACGGCCGCATCCGCAACATCAACGACTGCATCAACGGCATCGAGGGCAGCTCGCTGCCCGCCGAGCAGAAAGAGCCGTTGCTGGGACAGGCCTACTTCTTCCGCGCCTGGGCCTACTTCAACCTCTTCCGCTGGTACGGAGGCGTGCCTCTCGTCACCGAGGTGCTCGAACCCGTCGAGGGCAACTACACGCCGCGCTCGTCGGCACGTGCCACCATGCAGTTCATCCTCGCCGACCTCGACCGCGCCGCACGCTTGCTGGCCGAAAACACCATGGGCGGCGGATGGAACGGCAGCAACTGGGGCCGCGTCACCACCGGTACGGCCCTCGCCCTGAAGGGCCGCGTGCTGCTCTGGTGGGCCAGCCCCCTGTTCAACCGTGCCAACGACCAGGCCCGCTGGGCCACCGCCTACCAGCTGATGAAGCAGGAGCTCGACAGCATCAATGCCTGCGGCTACGGCCTCTTCGCCACCGGCAGCAACGTCAACGGCAGCGACTTCGCCCTGCAGTTCCTCCAGGCCGGCCAGAACCCCGAGGCCGTCTTCGTCACCTTATATAATAATATAGAGGGCGACGGCCTCGACAACCAGCGCAACAACCGCTGGGAGCGCGACATCCGCCCGGCCAACACCGGCGGCGGCGGCAAGGGTGCCGGCCTGATGCTCATCCAGCAGTTCCCCATGGCCGACGGGCGTATTCCCGCCGGAATGGGCACCTACACGAAGCTCGAGACGTCGCAGTATGCCTACGACGCCGAGGCGCCCTTCATGGACCGCGACCCCCGCTTCTACCGCACCTTCGCCTTCCCCGGCTTCCGCTGGGCCTACAACGGCAACGCCAGCCAGGCCAACCCCAACAACCCCAGCGACGGCAAGAACTACGTGCTCTGGAACTACGTGTGGTACACAGAGCTCAGCGAGGCCGGCGACCCTACCAACGGCAAATCCTACGGCGCCGACAACCTGCTCACCAGCAAGACCAACATCTACGTGCGCAAGAAGAGCGACGACCTCGACGTCAACGCCTCGCCGCTCTATCAGTACGTGGCGCTCGACAGCAAGGGCTCGGCACCCTTCTACTCGGCAGCACCCCTCATCGAGCTGCGCTACGCCGAGGTGCTGCTCAACGTGGCTGAGGCCGCCTGCATGGCCGGCGACATGAGCTACGCCGTAGAGCAGCTCAAGCGCATACGCGCCCGCGCCGGCTACACCGCCGAGAACAACTTCGGGCTGCAGGCCAACCTCGTCAGCGACCAGGCCGCCTGCATGTCGGCCATCCTCTACGAGCGGCAGATAGAGTTTGCCTACGAGGGCAAGCGCTTCGACGACCTGCGCCGCTGGATGCTCTTCGACGGCGGCTCACAGCTGCCCGACGGCGCACCCTCCACCTGGCAGCTCACCGGCTGGGGCGGCAACACCTGCACGTGGCTCGGCTTCAAGCCCCTGAACGGCCAGCGCCGCGAGAGCATCGAGTTCCGCACTGCCGACAAGTTCGGCGTCGGCGGCACCACCTACGAGAGCGACCCCATCATTGCCTACTACAAGACGTCGGTCACCGACAGCCTGAAAGCCCTGGTGAAGGAGCGACATGCCGACGACCCCAAGTGGACGACCGACTCTATCAACAAGTTCATCGCCGCCACCTACGACCTCACCGCTGAGACCGTCAGGCGCTACCGCTCGCTGTCGGTCAACTTCAAGGAGGCCGACATCGTCACCCAGCTGCAGGCCCTCAAGGCCTGGTATCAGGACAACCTCGTGGTCACCGAGAAACGGGGCGACGGCTACGACTCGCAGAAGAACCTGCTCTACATGAACTACCGCCCGAAGTACTACATACTCGGACTGTCGTCAGGGGCACAAAGTTCCAACAAGGCCATCCCGCAGACCATCGGGTGGCAGGACTACAACAACGGCGGAGCCAACGGCACGTTCGACCCACTGGCCGACTGAGACGCCCCGGATTAACCAAAAAACATCCTGCATATCCTGCATATCCTGCACGTGCAGGGTATGCAGGATATGCAGGATGTTTTTTTCTTTACTCAACTTCCGCATGTATTCGAATTAACCAAAAAACATCCTACACTTCCTACACTTCCTACACCTAAATTTAAGTGTAGGAAGTGTAGGAAGTGTAGGATGTTTTTTGTGTTATTGTCAGTAACTCCGAAGTTACTCTCAGTATCTCCGAAGTTACTCTCAGTATCTTCGAAGTTACTGTCAGTATCTCCGAAGTTACTGTCAGTATCTCCGAAGTTACTGTCGGTATCTCCGAAGTAGGCTGTCCAATTTGTTGTACCCGACTTTTAATATCTGCGTAGCCGATGCCGTAGGCATCAGACAATGGTAGCCAGCCATTTTAATGGCTGGTAATAGGGACGGTATGGTGGGCGTGCCGTAGGTACGCGACGACAGTGGGTAGGCGTCGCGTACCTAAAGGCACGCTTCCCATCTGCCGTTTTGTACCAGCCGTTAAAACGGCTGGCTACCGTTGTCATGCCCCTACGGGGCTTTTCCCGGCGGCTGGCTACCGCTATCATTTTGGGTACAACAAAAGGACACCCTATCTCCGTTGGTTACAGTCAGTATCTCGGCTGGTTCTTTTTCGTTTAAGAAAGTGAAAAAACGCGAAACATTTTGTAGAGTGCAGAAAAAAGTGTATCTTTGCAGCTGATACGCAAAACAACTAATCTATACACCCAAAACGACATGAAGAAGTACCTACCGTTATTGGCCGTCGTACTATTGACGGCATTGCCCGTTAGAGCACAATATCCGCAGATGACCGACGAGGCAGCAAAACTGATTGCCGACCTTACCAAGCAGTGGGCAGCACACAGCGACTCCGCGTGGGAAGCGGCGTTCCCCATCATTGTGAAAGAAGCCAAGGAGGGGCGTCCCTTCGTACCCTGGGCCTCACGCCCTTACGACCTGCGGCAGGCCAAGATTCCCGCCTTCCCAGGTGCTGAGGGTGGCGGCATGTTCACTTTTGGCGGCCGTGGCGGCAAGGTGCTCACCGTGAGCAACCTCAACGACTCTGGTCCAGGCTCGTTCCGCTGGGCCTGTGAGCAGGGTGGCGCCCGTATTGTGGTGTTCAACGTCTCAGGCATCATCCGCCTAAAATCGCCCATCAACGTGCGCGCTCCTTATATTACCATTGCTGGGCAGACAGCACCTGGCGACGGCGTCATCATTGCCGGTGAGTCGTTTCAGGTCGACACCCACGACGTCATCGTGCGCCACATGCGCTTCCGCCGAGGCGAGACGCTGGTGTGGCACCGTGAGGACTCCTTCGGTGGCAACCCCGTGGGCAACATTATGATCGACCACTGCTCGTGCGAGTGGGGACTCGACGAGAACATCTCCTTCTATCGCCACATGTTCGACCTGCACGACGGCAAGGACAAGCGCAAGACGCCAACGGTGAACGTCACCATCCAAAACACCATCTCGGCAAAGGCGCTCGACACATGGAACCACTCTTTCGGCTCGACCATCGGCGGTGAGAACACCACCTTTATGCGCAATCTATGGGCCGACAACACAGGGCGTAACCCAAGCATTGGCTGGGGCGGCGTCTTCAACTTCATCAACAACGTCGTCTACAACTGGGTACACCGTACGGCCGACGGCGGCGAGTACTCCACAATGTCGAACTTCATCAACAACTACTACAAGCCAGGACCGCTCACTCCGAAAGACACGCCAGTGGGACACCGCATCGTGAAGAGCGAGAGCCGCTCAGAGGGGCTCTTCCCCTTCAAGCAGTTCGGACGCGTGCATGCCACGGGTAACATCATGGAGGGCTTCCCAGAGATTACACGCGACAACTGGAAGGGTGGTGTGCAGACCGCCGACAAGGACGGCGAAATGGACGAGACGGAGCTGACGCTGATGCGTTCCGACGAGCCGTTCGAGATGCCTTTCGTCAGCATCATGGGGGCTGAGCAAGCCTTCAACTGGGTGCTGCAGAACGTAGGGGCCACGGTGCCCTGCCGCGACATCGTCGACGAGCGTATCTGCGAGGAAGTGCGCACGGGCGTAGCCTACTACGTGAAAGACTACGAGAAAGAGCTGGCCAAGATTGAGAAGAAGACGGGCGTGAAGCAGAATCCCTACGGCGACATGTGGGGCCTTAGTCCCAAGAGCCAGAACGAAGAGGGCTTCTTCAAATACCGCCGTCTTGGCAACGACAGCTACAAGCAGGGCATCATCACCGACCCGCGCCAGATGGGCGGCTATCCCGACTACCGCGACTGGCAGCCCTACCAGGACACTGATCTCGACGGCATGCCCGATGCGTGGGAACTGGCTAACGGTCTGAACCCCAACGACCCTGCCGATGCCAACGGCGACCTGAACGGCGACGGCTACACGAACATCGAGAAATATATCAACGCCATTCCCACCACCTCGAAAGTGGATTGGCGCAACCTGAACAACAACTACGACACGCTGGCTGGAAAAGGCCGACTGATGTAGCCCTCTAACCGCCCTCCGTTCAGTATGCCGCGTTGTTAACGCGGCCTAATAGTGAAATCACATAATAGTGAAATTGTAAAACAGTTAAATAATGAAGCTCTCAGAACTTGAATTATTAGCCGAACAGCGACGCAAACGGCTGGTGGAAGTGGTCTATCGCGCAAAAGCTGGTCACATCGGCGGTGACTTGTCGTGCCTGAACGTGCTGACAGCACTTTACTTCCACGTCATGCAAGGCATCGACCCACAAGGAAATCCCCCACTCCGAGGAGGTCGGGAGGGAGCTCCAGAGCGCGACCGCTTCGTACTGTCGAAAGGTCACTGCGTAGAGGCGCTCTACGTGACGCTTGAGGCCCGTGGCTTCCTGAAGTCGGAAGTGCTCGACACTTTAGGACAGTTTGGATCGGTGCTCAGCGGGCACCCCACCATCGAGGTGCCAGGCATCGAGGTAAACAGTGGTGCCTTGGGCCATGGCCTACCCATTGGTGTGGGCATGGCTCTGGCCGCCAAGATGGACCAGAAGCCCTACCGTACCTACGTCCTGATGGGCGACGGTGAGCAGGGTGAGGGCAGCATCTACGAGGCTGCCATGGCTGCCAACCGCTACCATTTAGACAATCTCGTGGCCATCATCGACCGTAACCATCTGCAAATCAGCGGCAACACTGAGGATGTAATGCCCATCGACAGCATCCACGACCGCTGGTCAGCCTTCGGATGGGAGGTCACCACGATGAACGGCGACGATATGGGGAGCATCATCAGCACCTTCGACGCCATCGACTACCAAAGCGGCAAGCCCCACCTGCTGGTCAGCGAGACAACAAAAGGCCGCGGCGTCAGCTTCATGGAAGGCATCGCCAAGTGGCACCACGGCGTACTCAACGAGGAACAGTGCAAGGCTGCCATCGCTGAGATCGAAGAGAGAATAAAAGCACTGGAATCGTCGTTATAGTTATAACGAAATAATGTGATAACGAACCACCGTTAGAACGTAAGACCATTATAACGCCATAACGAAAACAAAAAAGAAAAAAGAAAGAACATGATTGCATGCAGAAAGCAGTTCACCGACACGCTCTTGGAACTGGCGCGTGAAGATAAAGATATCATTGCCGTGACCACCGACGCACGTGGCTCTGTCACCCTTGGCGATTTTTCTACAGCCCTGCCCCAGCAATTCGTCGAGTGTGGCATCGCTGAACAGGACGCCGTGGGCATCTCAGCTGGTCTGGCCCATTCGGGCAAGAAAGTGTTCTGTTGCGGACCAGCCTGCTTCTACGTAGCTCGCGCCTTGGAGCAGGTAAAAGTCGATCTGGCCTACTCAGAGAACCCTGTCACCATTCTGGGGGTCAGCGGCGGCGTGGCCTATGGAGCCCTTGGCGCCACACACCACTCGTTACACGACATTGCAGCCCTGCGCACCTTCCCTGGCATGACGATATGCCTGCCCAGCGACTGGCATGTGACGAAGAAATTGGTAAAGTTCCTCGTCGACTACGACAAGCCCTGCTACGTTCGTGTGGGGCGTGCCGCCGTGCCCGATGTCTATTCCGACGATGACTTCACGTTCGAAGTGGGAAAGGCCATCACCGTCGTCGATGGAACCGACCTGACCATCGTGGCCACAGGCGAGACCGTATGGCATGCCTGGCAGGCCGCCTTGCAACTGAAGGAGCAAGGCATTGCAGCCCGCGTGCTCGACTGCTCATGGCTGAAGCCCTTCGACGAGGAGGCCATCCGTCGTGCCGCCCGTGAGACAGGGCGCATCATTACTGTCGAGGAGCACAGCCGCTTTGGTGGCCTCGGCGCCATGGTCTGTGAAGTGCTCAGCGAGCAGCCCGTGCCCGTCCGCATCATTGGCATCCCCGATGAGAATGTCGTCCACGGCACCAACGCCGAAATATTCCACCACTACGGTATGGATGCCGAGGGCATCGTCCGTGCAACGCTCTCCTTCCTTGCAACTCCAAACTCCTAATTCCTAACTCACTCCTACCCTACCCCATGAACTACATCATCGCTATTGACCAGAGCACATCGGCCACGAAGGCCATGCTGTTCGATGAGCAGTGCCACCTATTGGCACGTGCCGACAAGGAGCATCGGCAGTACTACCCTCAGACTGGTTGGGTGGAGCACGACGCTGAGGAAATCTTTAATAACATGGTGGAGGTCATCCGCCAAGTGGTTGCCCATACTTCGTCCCCCAAAGGGAATACCATAGACAGTGCCGCCTCAAACTCTTCTGAAGCCGTAGGGGGCGCTTTCTCGCTCTGTATCACCAACCAGCGGGAAACGGTCGTGGTGTGGAACCGCCACACAGGGAAGCCCATCTCACGGGCTGTCGTTTGGCAGGACACACGTGGCAAGGACATCTGCAACCAACTGCGTGTCGACGGTCAAGGACCCTTAGTGCTGGAGCGTGCTGGCTTGCTCATCGATCCGAACTTTTCCGCACCAGGTGTTAAATGGCTGCTCGACAACATCGAGGGCGCACGAGAGGCCGCCGCGAGTGGTGACCTGCTGATGGGCACCATCGACACATGGCTCGTCTGGAAGCTCACGGGAGGCCGTGTGCACGCCACCGACACCACCAACGCCTCGCGCACCATGCTGTTCAACATCCACACCCTGCAGTGGGACGACGACCTGCTGCGTCTCTTCGACATACCACGCTCCATGATGCCTGAGGTGAAAGCCTGCGATGCCATCTATGGCGAGACCACCGTCGAAGGGCTCTTCGCTGAGCCCATCACGATAGCCGGCATGCTGGGCGACTCGCACGGCGCTCTCGTCGGGCAGATGTGCTTCGACGAAGGTATGGGCAAGGTAACCTACGGCACGGGCAGCAGCGTGATGGTGAACATCGGCGAAAAACCACTGCCGGCTCCTGACGGACTGGTAACCAGCGTGGGCTTCTCAGCCTTCGGCAAGACATGGTACGGCTACGAGGGAAACATCTACAGCACGGGCGCCACCCTGAAATGGATTGCTGACCAGCTGCAGCTGGTAGGCCATCCGAAGGAGATGGAGGCGCTGGCCACCAGCGTCGCCGACAACGGCGGCGTCTACATCGTGCCAGCATTCTCTGGGCTGGGTGCCCCATGGTGGCAGAGTGGCGTGAAGGGAGCCGTTTTCGGACTGACCTTCGCCACCACGAAAGCCCACTTTTTGCGCGCAGCCTTGGAGTCGATTGCCTATCAGATAAAAGACCTTGTGGATGTGATGGCGCGTGCCACAGGAGCACCGTTGAAGGAAATTGCCGCCGACGGTGGGCCTACGAAGAACCGTTTCCTCATGCAGTTCCAGGCCGACATGCTGAGCACGCCCGTGGTCTGTACCGAGGTCGAAGATGCCTCAGCCTTTGGCGCCGTGCTGATGAACGGTTTCGCCCGTGGCCTATGGCAGACGTTCGACGAGGTGGCGCCCCTGCGTAAGGTGACACAGGTCATTCAGCCCCAATCGCGCCCTGACGTTACCACCCTCTATGACGGCTGGCGACGCGCCGTGGAACAACTCATCCGATAACGATATATAAGCATGATCAAAGTATTCTGCGTACACACCGCCATGGCTCTTGTGGAGCCACTGACAAAGATTTTCAGGGAGTACCTGCCCGAAGTGAAGGTGAACCATATTGCTGACGACTCGCTGATTCAGGAAGTCATCGCCAACGGTGAGGTGACGCCAGCCGTGCGCCGACGTCTGTTGTCCTACTACAACGGGGCGGCCGATGGTGGAGCCGACGTGGTGTTCAACACCTGCTCCAGTGTGGGCGACGTGGCCGACTACGGCAACCAGTATGCCCGCATCCCCGTGTTCCGCATCGACCAGCCGATGGCAGCACTGGCCGTAAGCAGCTACCAGCGCATCGGCGTCATCTCAACACTGCCGACCACCCTAGCCCCCACCTGCCGCCTGCTACGCAACGAAGCGGCCAAAGCAGGACGCGACGTCTCACTGGTGGAGGGCTTGGCCGACGGTGCCTTTGCCGCAGGACAGAGTGGCGACGGCGAAACCCACGACCGCCTCATCGCTGAGGCAGCACAGCGCATCGCCTCACAGGTCGACATGTTCGTGCTGGCTCAAGGGTCGATGGCTCGCATGGAGCAGCGACTCAGCGAGCTGACGGGCAAGCCAGTGCTCTCCAGTCCCATACTGGGCGTAAAAGGTCTTCGCAAGTTCCTCGGCCTATGAGCAAGGAGCCCTCGACCTCAGGTCACACGCTACCAAAGAGACGCAAGAACGTCATACTGACCATGCTCGTGCTGTTGGGCATGGTCACTTTCCTCGACCGTATCAACATCAGCGTGGCAGGATCGAGCATCATGCACGACCTGCAGTTGTCGCCAGCACAGTGGGGCTGGGTGCAGAGTGCGTTCATTCTCTCCTATGGTCTGATGCAGATACCGATGGGATGGCTTGGCGACCGCTTCGGCCATCGCGGCGTGCTGGCACTCATCGTACTCTGGTGGTCAGCGTTCACGGCATTCACAGGCATGGCGGGTGGTCTGTTGTCGTTGCTCGTCATCCGCTTTATGTTTGGCATCGGCGAGGCTGGCTCGTCACCGTGTAGCACGGGCGTCATAAGCCGCTGGTTCGAGAAGGGCGAAGTCGGCAAGGCGCAAGGCTACGTCTGGGCAGCCAGCCGTATGGGCGGCGCCCTGACGCCTTTCGTTGTCATCCCCGTCATGGCGTGGCTGGGCTGGCGCGAGGCCTTCTATCTTCTGGGAGCGCTCGGCGTGGTCTGGGCTATCGTGTGGTATTGGTATTACAGGCCAGCCTCCAAACCAACAGACTCCCCTTCCTCACAACAGAGAGTCAAGGGGGCGTCCGTTGCCTGGCTTTCTTCAACGCAGTTCTGGCTCATCTGCGCCATGTACTTTTTCTACGCCTTCGGCTCGTGGTTCTTCTTCTCATGGTTCCCCACCTTCATGGAGTTGGGACGTGGGTTTAGCAAGAGTGAACTGACATACGCTGTGGCTGTGCCATTTATCATGAGCATGTTGGGCAACATTACAGGCGGTCACCTCACCGACCGACTCACAAAGCGCTACGGGCTGAAAGTGGGCCGCAAGGCACTGGGCAGCACCTCGCTGGCCGTGTCAGCCGTGTGCATGTTCTTAGCAGCCTTCATTCCAGGCAAGATGGCCGTATTCGTGTTCCTCTCGCTCTGCTTCGGCATCTTCGACCTGATGCTACCTTCTGCCTGGGCACTCTGCATAGACTTGGGCAAGAAGCAAGCGGGCACACTCAGCGGTGCCATGAACACGGCAGGAAACCTCGGCGGATTCTGTTGCGGCATCCTCTTCGGGCAGCTTGTCGAGTCATCTGGCAACTACAACCTGCCGCTCTACATGATTGCCCTGATGCTCATCATTAGCGCCAGTCTCTTTGCATTCATCAACCCTGAAAAATCCATCGTTAAAAGCTGAAAGAGGGCGTTTCATTATACCCCACCCTATTGTCTACACCGCTTTTAACTTCTGGTAAACCGCTCTTAGCGACTCATCATCGCCCACATTACCTGGGAAGATGACGTAGGGGAAGTCCTTTGTCATGACACAAGGGACATTAGGGATGATTTGTCCCAACACGCGGGCACACTTCACGCCCAGCCCTTTCGTTAGGATATCGTGAGAGGTAATGCCACCCTTGGCGACCAGACACGAGGGCACAAAAGGCAACCGACAGACAACGGACACAAGGAAGTCGCTGACCTGCTGCCCAAGATGCTGGCGCTGGTCAGCATCGGCCAGACGTAACTCCTGGCGTGAGGTATAGACGACGGGCGTCCTTCGCGCATGCACGTTAGATAATAAGGTGTCTAACGTCTCAGCCAGCAGTGCCTCAGAGTCGTCGAGGATGCGCTGCACGTCGACCTCCACGCCTGCCGTTCCATCGGCAGAGAGCAGTCGTCCTAACTGCCGTGTGGTCTTCTGCACATGGGAACCGACAATGAAAAGTGGCAAGTGACTAGTGTCAAGTGCCAACTGGGCAAGGGTGAGAAGGGGCTTGTCTGGAATACCAGCCATGGCCTTGGGAAGCGACGAGGAGGAGCGGACGACCACATGCCCGTCAGCGGGAAGCGTCTGGACAAAGCGGAGCAGCTCGTCGTAGCTTTGCGCATCGACAATCTCGTAATCATCAGGGTTGGCACCTTTCTCTGCAATGTAGTCACGGAGCACGCTGGTGTGGTAAGCAAAGACGTTGTCGCGGGCAAACTCCGTCTCACTGATGGGGACAAGGCGCTCGCCGTCCTTCATGTAATGAACACCGTCAATAGTGAAGCGCCCTGCCTCGATGAAAGCAGGACAGAACGGTGTCTTCGAAGCCACAGGCAAGCCATGGCGCACCAGACAGTCACGGATGACATCAGTCTCCAGCGGGAAGTGGCCACGCAGGCAACTGTCGCTACGACTCACCAGAATCAAGCGACAGCCAAAGTCGCGATTCACACGGATGACCATCTCCGTGGCCTCACGCGTCACCGTGGCAGCCTCCTCGCTAGTCATGGCGCGAGTGTTCGTCAGGATGTAGAAGAACGGCACATCGTCCTGAAAGGCACTCCGCACGCTCTCCTCGTCCCACTGCGTGATGAGCAGACAGCCATGCACGGTCTGTATGCCTGTCGGGTCGTCGTCGAGAACGACCATTTTAGTATTTGTCAACTTACGTTTTGCCATTTGGGATAGTACAATTACGCTGCGCAAATAAAATAGTAAATAAGTAACTATTCAAATTTAGTTTATACAAATAATCCTTTTTCCAACAACGAATTCGACGAATTAAACGAATTGCTGCGCGGTGTAATTCGTTTAATTCGTTTAATTCGTTGTTTTTATATAACAATTGTGTTCATCTACTTAGAAAATAGTAAATAGTA
The DNA here is from genome assembly GCA_017417465.1 of Prevotella sp. Classification (GTDB taxonomy): domain Bacteria; phylum Bacteroidota; class Bacteroidia; order Bacteroidales; family Bacteroidaceae; genus Prevotella. Next base: position 22,353 of record JAFPZD010000165.1, read on the forward strand.
AATAGTAAATAGTCAAATAGTAAATGCCTCGATGTGTTGCATTGCCCTGGCCTCAGCAGGGGTGGCAGGCTCGCACCCCATCATGCGGATCAGTGCGACGAGTCGCTCCACCAGTTCGGCATTGGTATGGGCACGTATCCCCTCAGCATAGTAGAAGCTGTCCTCAAAGCCTACGCGGACGGCCGATGCTCCCATGCCAATGGCGCAGGCCAGCATCGAGAAGTCCTTCATCGAGTCGTGGGTAATACCCCACGTCGTGCCAGGCTCCATCAGCGAGCAGAGCATCGCCAAGTTACGCCCCGTGGCCGAGAGATTCGACGAGTTGCCAGGCCCCACACAGAAGTTATAGTGCAACGGACGGTGCAGCACACCCTCGTCGGCCAATCGCGTGGCACACTCCACGTGACTCAGGTCGAAGAGCTCCATCTCTGGCACGGTGTGGGTCTCGTCGAGCCGTTTCGCCCAGTAGCGCAGGTCGGGCATGGTGTTGATATACACCGTCTCGCCAAAGTTGACGCTGCCCATGTTCAGCGATGCCACCTCCACCTCAGGCACGTCGAGACTCACGCAACGCTCAGCAAGCGTCAGCGTCGAGAGTCCGCCAGTGCTGCCCTGCACAATCATGTCTGTCTCCTTACGAATCAGTCCGATGGTCTGACGAAACACGTCCAGCTCAAACGTCGGATTCCCCTGCAGGTCACGTGTGTGCAGGTGCACCTCGCAGGCGCCTGCCTTGTAGCAGTCAATGGTGTCGCGAGCAATCTCCTCGGGTGTCAGTGGATTCTTTACGTCGGCCGGAATTGGCTTTCCTACGTGGCAGACAGGTGCCACCGTTACGATGATTTTCCTCATGATGCTAAGTGGTAAGTAGTGAGTGTAAGTAGTTCTGGGGACGAAAGCCCGAGTGCAAAGGTACAAAGTATTTTTCAATTCGCTGCCAAAAAGTTTGTTTTTTTGAGAAAAAAGGCGTACCTTTGCCGAAGAATTACAAATCGCGACACTAAAACACTAAAACAATGAAGAACGGAAAGACTTGTTTCGGCGTGATCATTGGTACACGCGCCTATTTTAACTCCGAGCTGGCACGCGACGTACGCCGGCAACTGCTCAAGACGATGGACGACTTGGGCTACGAGTACATCATCCTGCCTGAAGACGCCACGCCGACGGGTAGCAGTAGCATCGAGACCCGCGAGGACGGCCTGAAGGTCTCTAAGCAGTTCCGCGAGCATCGCGACGAGATCGACGGCATCGTTGTCTCGCTGCCCAACTTCGGCTTCGAGATTGGCATCATCAATGCCATCAGCGATGCCGACCTCAACGTCCCCGTGCTAGTGCAGGCCTGCGACGACGAAAACGACAAAGTTGACCTCGACTCGCGACGCGACGCCTTCTGCGGCAAAATCTCAGTATGCAACAACCTCTACCAGTACGGCATCCCCTTCACCGACACCACCCTGCACACCTATTCTATATATAGTCCACTGCTGGCACAAGACCTGCAGCGCTTCGCAGCCATCTGCCGCGTGGTCAACGGCCTGCGCCACTGCCGCATCGGACAGATTGGCACGCGCCCATTGGGGTTCAACACCTGCCGCGCCTCAGAGAAGCTGTTGCAGCGCAGCGGCATCACCGTCGTGCCTGCCGACCTGAGCGAGATTCTCTTTGCCGCCCAGAAGGTAAGCGACGACGATCCGAAGCTGGAGGAGATGTGCAGCCGCATACACAACTACGCCAAGGTGCCCGAGGCCTATCAGGAGAAGCTGCGCCTGCAAGCCAAGTTCGGCGTGGCTGTAGAGAATTGGATCGAAGCCAACGATGTGCAGGCCGTAGGCATACAGTGCTGGGACTCGCTCGAGCAGAACTACGGCTGTGCGCCCTGTATCACCATGTCGATGCTGTCAGACAAGCTCATCCCTGCCGCCTGCGAGACCGACCTTGCAGGAGCCGTCTCAATGTACGCTCTCGCACTGGCCTCAGGTAAGGCACCCGCACTCCTCGATTGGAACAACAATTTCGCCGAAGAGCGCAACAAATGCGTCTGCACCCACTGTGGCAACTTCCCACGCTCGTTTGTCGGCAACGACGACCTGAAGCTTGGCCCACTCGGCGTCCTCGGCCGTACACTTGGCAAGGTGAACACCTTCGGCGCTGTCTACGCCAAGGTGAGCGAGGGTCCCTTCACCTTCTTCCGCATCTCCACCGACGACCCACGTGGCTGCATCAAGGCTTACCTTGGCAAGGGCGAAATCACCAACGATCCCTACGGCATGGACGGGTGTATCGCTGTCACGAAGGTCGACAACCTGCAGCGCCTGATGAAGTACATCTGCAAGAATGGCTTCGAACACCACGTTGCTATGTGCCGCACCGACGTGGTCGACATCCTTAACGAGGCCATCGACACCTACCTCGGCTGGAACCTTTACGTACACGAGTAGAAAGAGTGAAGAATGAAGAATGAAGAGTGAAGAGTGAAGAGTGAAGAATTTGCTACCGCCGTACCATTAGCGGACTGGACAGTAGCTATTCTCCTTTACTCCTAACCCCTAACTGTCGGGTGGGCGGCATATTTGCCGCCATTCCCAACTTCTCCCTCCCAACTCCCAAGATATGCAATACAACGAATTAGGACGTACAGGCTTGCGCCTGTCAAACCTCGGCTTCGGAGCTTCCTCCCTCGGCGGCGTGTTCCACGGCATCCGCGAGGAGGAAGGCATCGAGGCAGTGTTCACCGCCCTCGAAGGCGGCATTAACTTCATCGACGTGTCGCCCTACTACGGCCACCTGAAGGCCGAGACCGTGCTGGGCAAGGCCCTGCGCCAAGTTGCTCGCGACCGCTACATCCTCTCCACAAAGGTGGGACGCTATGGGCAGGACGGCGTGAACACGTGGGACTACTCTGCCGAACGCGTCACGCGTAGCGTCTACGAGAGCATGGAGCGCCTTGGCGTCGACCACATCGACATCATCAACGTCCACGATGTTGAGTTCCAGGGCGACCGCCCTAGCGGGCTCCAACTCATCGTCGACGAGACGCTCCCCGCACTCGTGCGACTGCGCGACGAGGGTGTCGTTGGCCATGTGGGCATCACCGACCTGCAGCCCGAGAATCTCCGATGGGTCATCGAGCACGCAGCACCTGGCACCGTCGAGAGTGTCCTGAACTTCTGCCACTACGCCCTGAACGATACCTTGCTGCTCGACCACCTCGACTTCTTCGAACAGCACGGCGTGGGCGTCATCAACGCCTCACCTTTCTCCATGGGACTCCTCTCCGACCGTGGCACACCCGACTGGCACCCAGCACCTGCCGCACTGAAAGAGGCTTGCGCACGTGCCGCCGCCTACTGCCGCGAGCAGGGCTACCCCATCGACAAGCTCGCCATCCAGTTCTCCACCAGCCTCAACCCGCGCATCGCCTCAACCCTCTTCAGCAGTGCCAACCCCAAGAATGTGCTGAAGAACATTGCCTACGTCAACGAGCCCTGCGACATGCAGCTGGTTCAAAAAGTACAGGAAATCATCGGCACCCAGATGTTCGTCCGCTGGAAGAACTCATAAGCCCCCTACCTTTATATGAAGAAAGAAGAGATATTAGCTTTATTTGAAGAATACGAGCAGGCTGCTTGTGAAGTAAATCAAGTGGAATGTTGGAGTGCAAGAGACTTGCAGAAACTGCTTGGCTACAGCCTCTGGCAGAATTTTACTAAAGTGATTAACAAGGCCAAAGAGGCATGTGAGAATGTAGGGCAGGTTATCTCAGACCATTTTATTGACGTCAATAAAATGGTAGAGTTAGGTAGCGGTGCCCAACGTAAGGTTGATGACGTCATGCTTACACGCTACGCCTGCTACCTCGTTGCCCAAAACGGCGACCCGCGTAAGCCGCAGATAGCTTTTGCACAGACCTACTTCGCCGTGCAGACGCGTCGTGCTGAACTGATAGAGCAGCGACTGTTAGAGGTTGAACGTGTGAAAGCCCGTGCCAAATTGCAGGAGACAGAGAAAAAGTTGTCTGGTGTCTTGTATGAACGTGGTGTCAACGAAAAGAGTTTTGCCGTTATCCGCTCAAAAGGCGACCAAGCACTCTTCCGTCTAAACACAGCTGCATTGAAACAGAAGATGGGAGTGCCGTCGTCCCGTCCGTTGGCCGACTTCCTGCCCACCATCAGCATCAAGGCCAAGGACTTCGCTGCCGAAATGACCAGTGTCAATGTGCAAACGAAAGACTTGAAAGGCGAAACGCAGATTACTCAAGAGCATGTTGACAACAACGCCGCCGTTCGCCAAATGCTTGTCCAGCGCGGCATCGTGCCTGAGAACCTACCCCCTGCCGAGGATGTAAAAAAGGTGGAACGCAGACTGGCAAGTGAAAAGAAGAAAATTTTGAAAGACGGATAGTAAGTAACTGAATATAACTTTAAAGCAGCCGAAAGTGCAATACTATCGGCTGCTTTATGTGCTATTCACATCAATTTGATTTTATCTGACCACAACCTTGCGGACATCACCGTCAGCCTTACGGACGATGCTAATGCCTTTCCGCCCGCTGCTTAATTTTCGACCCTGCAGGTCATAGGCAGCCTGTCTTAATTGTGAATTTTCAATTATGAATTGCTTGATACCCGTCTCCACTTTGTCGTCTATACGGAAGGCAGGACTTATTATCTGCTCCTGCCAATTGCCGCCATGTCCTCTAAACGTATCTTAAGATCGAACCAGCCCTTCTCGCCTTGGCCCTCAACATCCTTCAGTGAGCCTCGATAGAAGTAGCCGAAACCTGGCATGTAGAAGTTCTCGGGAACTTCCTCCACCTCCAACTTGTTCCGTAGACTTCTCCGAGAGGGCCGGCAGACTTCTCCGAGAGGACCTGCAGACTTCTCCGAGAGGACTACCAGACTTCTCCGAGAGGACCGGCAGACTTCTCCGAGAGGACCGGCAGACTTCTCCGAGGTTTCATTCAACCGTTTTGTTCTTTTTTCAACCACATATTATAAACTATCATAAATTTTGGGCGCAAAATGAACGAGATTCCTCTAAATTCACTATCTTTGCAAAGATATTACGATATTGTTCAAGAATAACCCCAAAAACAGCAGATGACTATGGCTACAAAGATTGCATTTTTCGATGCGAAGAGTTATGACCGTGAGACCTTCTCCAAAGTAAACCAGAACTTCGGCTTCGACATTCAGTATTATAAGGAGAGGCTGAGCCTTAACACGGTGTCACTGACTCAGGGAGCTGATGCCGTCTGCATCTTCGTCAATGCAGAATGTGACTACAGAGTTATCGAGCGCATGGCTGATTATGGGGTGAAACTGATAGCCCTACGTTGTGCGGGTTTCAACAATGTGGATGTACGTGCTGCCCAGAAACATGGCATCCGCGTGGTTCGTGTTCCTGCCTACTCACCCCATGCCGTTGCTGAGTATGCCGTAACATTGATGCTTGCACTTAACCGCAAGGTATATCGTTCAGTCTATCGCACTCGTGAAGGAAACTTCAGACTGGGTGGACTCATGGGCTTCGACATGTATGGAAAAACTGTTGGACTGATTGGTATGGGAAAGATTGCGAAAGAGTTGATCAAGATTCTGCGGGGCTTTGGGATGAACGTATTGGCATACGACCTTTATCCGGACGAAGCCTTTGCCAAGGTGTATCAGGTAAAGATTGTAGGTCTTGACGAACTCTATGAGCAGTCCGACATCATTTCCCTGCATTGTCCGCTGACCGAAGACACTAAATTCCTCATCAACAATAACTCCATTACGAAGATGAAGTTTGGAGTGATGATTATCAACACTGGCCGTGGAAAGCTCATCAAGACTGCCGATCTCATCGACGGATTGCGTTCTCATCAGGTTGGCTCTGCCGCTCTCGACGTCTACGAGGAAGAGGCCAACTACTTCTATGAGGATCGTTCCGACAAGATGATTGACGACGACAAACTGGCTCTGCTGCTGATGATGCCTAACGTCATCGTTACTTCGCACCAGGCATTCTTCACCCGTGAAGCTACGCTTAACATCGCAGTAACTACCCTTCAGAATGTCCGCGACTTCATGGATGGCAAAGAACTGGTTAACGAAGTCAAGTAAAAATATGGTGCAATGGTAAGCATGGCGTTTAGACTCCGTATCTTACTATCATTGCCTTTTATTCTATCAAAGGTTTTATTTCACGTTCAAAGGATCCACGTTCAACAATCCTGTAGTGGGGACGATATGCTTCACGATACTCTGGTGAATGACTGATAGCATACTTACCAACAGAAAGGACGCTGTCTATATATTGCTTGTCCTCTTGGTAATGGGGAAGGTCAAGTCTCATGTGCTCAATTGTACCAATGACCATGTGCACTGCTCCTTCCACGAGTCTACTGAAGGCCTCTTATTAGAATTTGCACTACGAACGAAAACATCAAGCAGCATTCCCTCTGTGATAACACCCTCTTCGACGGTTCTTATGCTGACACGATAATAGCTGCTGTCTATTATCTCTTGTTGATTATCCATCGTTCGCTCTCATCTTTTTATCATTTGGGCAGGTTCTACTAAAAAGGGAGCGTGTGCAAAATCTGTGTAAATGTCTTTTTCCACACGCGATTGCACTCTTCAATAAGTATGGCAATGTGCTTCTTTGATTGGCTGATGTCTTCACTAGGCGCACCAACCCGCCCAGAGGCTTAAAACGTGTTAAAAAGTAGCCCCAAGCCAGAAATATTTGCGAAATGATTTGGTTTATAAAATAAACTTATTTATCTTTGCACCGTGAACCGGACACAATGGCCAAGTTCGTGCCTTCTGCAGGGGTACAGACGAGGCTGGAGAACAAGAAAACAAATGTTTAATATCAAACAGAGAATCAACAATGGAAGAAAATAACAACATGACTGCCGAGCGCAGTCTGGAAATCATTACTGCGCAAATAGAGCGCAGTCGCATAACGGTGTCGAAAGATGCAGGAATGTCACTCTTTATCGCAGGTCTTTGCATCATCGGCGTAGCCTTTGTTACCGTAGTCTGTGCCCTGCTTACCAACAACATGGCTTTTCATCTGCTCTACGTATTGATACCTGTATTAGTAATCGGTATAGATCGTTACGTAAAAAGAAACAAGCCAAAGGTGCCTGCCAGTTTCATAGGCACAATGGTTAATAAGACATGGCAGACATTCGGGATATTCGTTGTTACCTTTTTCGTGCTATCTATTCTTTTCAACCGTCTGATGCTCCACGATGCTATGGTGGCAGATAGTATACAAGTGTATTTTCAGAACCGTGTCAACCCTGTTCGTATCATTCTTCTGATGATGGGTATGGCTGTCACGATCAACGGTTATACGCTAAAGAGCAAATGGATGGTGTGGTGTGGCATCATTGGCGGTATAGGAGGATTCTTTTGGGAATCTTTCTGCATGACAGAGACTTTACTGGCACGGAGCAATGTTCCGCTTGAATATTACGGTACTCTCCAAGTCATTGCCCCCAACCTTATGATGGCTGTATTCACCTTCATCGGTCTGACGCTCCCAGGCTGGATGCTCTTAAAAAAAGGATAAGCCTATGACGTTCAAACCATTAGACCCACTGCTGCATTCCGAGCTGCGGCTGGCAGTCATGTCACTGCTCATCAGCACTGAGGAGGCCGAGTTCCCCTACATCAAGGAGCAGACGGGAGCCACGGCGGGAAACCTGAGTGTGCAGATAGACAAGCTCTCGGCGGCGGGCTACATAGAGGTGGAGAAGACCTTCAAGGGCAAGAAGCCCTGCACGCTCTGCCGAATCACGCCCACAGGGCTGAAAGCCTTCGAGGAATATGTGGAGGCGCTGAAGAGCTACTTAGATATGAGTCTCAGGTAGAAAGAACTGGCAATGATCTAGCAGCTGACTTATTTCGCGCCGTCGTTTACTACCATGTATTACCTTTTCTACACATTACTGGAGGTAACCGATGCCAACATCGACTTCAAACCAAAGATGTGTTCAGGTCTACCAATGTAGTAGGTATTAGATTTCAGTAGCCAGCCATACAGCTGCCCCTTTTAGGTGCTGCGAAATGGCTGGCTTTTTACGGTATGTAGTGACGAGCGTGCCTTTACATACGTGACAAAACACACTCGGAAGCGCATCGTGGATACGGAATACAGAATACAGTTTTCTCAAATGTACCCCTCCACACCCTAACTGCGCTAACCCATTTCACCACACAGGAAATGCCCCTTCCTGACCTGAATAATTACACTTCGCCGCCTCCGAACCGTCGTTTCCTCCAAATAGAAGTAGTTAGAATCACAGCAACAATGCAACATACAAACTATACCATATTGGGTATAAATCAAAGAAAAATTGCACTTTTTATACCCGAATTGATATATTATTCACAATAATTGTGTATCTTTGCACCCGTTAAGGTATAATAAGCGTTATGAGTTTATCGGAACACATTAAACAAAAGCGGAAGAAAAACGGTCTTTCTCAGGTAGAGTTAGCAGAGAGGGCTGGTGTGGGGCTTAGGTTTGTAAGGGATCTAGAACAAGGTAAGCAGACCCTGAGAATGGATAAGGTCAATGATGTCCTTGCCTTGTTTGGAGAACATCTGGGACCTGTAAAAACTGATATGGCATGAAACAGGCAGGTATCTATCTCAATGACGTCTTCTGTGGCACTCTCACAGAGGATGAAGAGGGTTATCATTTCTGCCAGAGAAAATGAAGGTTGTCTATTGCACTTTACTTGACAAAAGGAATAGCACCTTGGATATCGTGAAATAAAAGAACAAGCGATGTAGCCCAAAAGTCACATCGCTTGTTTCTTAGTATTCATCCTCGTTGAAAACTTGGTTCCCGACGATTATATACTGATTTTTCAATTACTTGCATCAGGAGTTCAACATCGTCGTCCTTGAGGGCGCGGGCGAATGATAGTGCCCATGAAGTGGCTTATCATGAAGAATTGGAAGAACGGCAAGGTGGTCTATGACAAAAGAGAGGATGAAGAACATGACGCCCAAGCAAGTGAGGAGCTTCTTTCAAAAAAGTAGAGAAATAGTGCAATATTTCTCCATTTTGTGTGTATATTAGAATAGGAAGAAAAATAAAAATGGAGAAAGAAGCATACAGACTCATCGACGACCTGCGGCGCAGAGAGAGGACAGCCCAAGAGCGGCTGCTCACTTTGTACGGCCAGATGGTTTTCCGCCAAGTGTCGCGCATCGTGACACGACTGGAGGATGCCGAGGAAGTCTACCAGGATGTGTTTGTCAAGGCGCTCCATAAGATAGACACGTATGATGACCATCAGGCAACGCTCGCCACATGGCTCAGTCGTATAGCCTACAATGAGTCGCTCAACTTTGTCCGCGGCAAAAAGCCAAACATCGTCTACATGGACGACCGTGACACAAGCTTCGACACATGGGAGGCTCCCGATGATGCTCCGCCTGACGAACAGACCATCGAGCAGCTGGAACAGGCCCTGGCGATGCTTCCGCCCCACGAGCAGGCCATCGTGAGCATGTTCTACTACGACAATCAGAGCCTTGCCGACATTGCATACGTCACAGGCTCCATTCCTTCTACCGTCGGCTCTCAGCTGAGCCGTATCCGCAAGAAACTCTACCGAATCATCAAAACGCTCTGAGTAATGAACGACGTAAAAAACGACAAGAACCTGCACGAAGCCGTCAGCCGACGAGAACAACAGCTGCCGGCATTGCCCGATAATCTGAATGAAAGGGTGATGAAGAGACTCGTAGAAACCGAAACGGCTCCAAAGCCTCGCCGGCTGTGGCGCTATGCCGACGTAGCCGTCGCTGTCGCCAGTATTGCCCTGCTGGTCGTGTTTCATTTGGAAAAGCAGCAGAGTCCGAAGGAACCCATCGTGGCACAAGCGATAGAAAAGGAGGCCCCCTCCGAACCTCCCCGAGGGGAGGCTTCCCCCCTCCCTTTAGAGGGGTCGGGGGAGGCTTCGGGGGAGGAGGTTGAGCAGCCAAAGGAAAAGCCTGTAACGAAAGTCAGCGAGGATGCGCCTCAGTCAACAGAGCCGACATCGACGGAAGGAGTCAGCCCCCTCCAAGCTCCCCCAAAAGGGGAGGCTCCCCCTCTTTGGGAGGGGGCGGGGGGAGAGGCTGAGCCTTTCTTCCTTACCTCCACATCCTATATGGTCACGCATAGGAGTTACAGAGACGGCCTCGTCGACATTATTGCTACTGATGATAGCGATAACAACGGTCTGAATCTGTATTCCGTCAAAGACAAGGGCGAGATGCCTGAGGGATGGACGGAATTAAGGAACTGGAGTAATGGCCAAAATACCCGTCGTAAGCTAACGAAAAAGGAAAAAACACAGGTTGCAGTAGCTGGTGCCATTGCTGCCCGGCAATGGCATATCGAGATCAGTTCGATGACCACCATGCGCTATGGTTCGCGAACCGTGACCCCCGATTTCTACTTGGAACTGAGAGGCGATACGTTGCGCAGTTATTTGCCCTATCTGGGACAGGCCCAGGTGTCGCCGACACTCTCCCCGTCGATAGGCTTGAACTTCGAAGAGCCTGTGCTGAGCTACAATGATAGCAAGCCCAAGTCGAATAAGTACACTCAGATTGACATTGACGTGAGGACCCGTGAGGACTCCTACAACTATGTGATTGAAATATACGACAACGGTCAAGCGTATATCCGTGTTCGGTCGATGAACCGCGACCCCATCAGCTTCGATGGCACATTGGAAATCGAATAACCCAAAAACCAACCGACCTATGAAAAAAATACTTACCATCATTGTGCTGGCACTCATCGCCAATCTCGCCATAGCTCAGAAAAGCATCACCTTCGTGGTTGACGAGAATCTCGCGCCGATAGAAGAGTCGAATAAATATCTTTTTGATGGCGAGAGGCTAGTCAACTCCATCCTCTACGACGAGAACATTCCCAAAGAGGCTTACCATATCGTAGCCACCAGCTTTGCCGATGCCCAGTGTATGAAAAGCATGGGCAAGGATGCTTTCTACCGGTGCATCGTGCATGCATATGCTAACCACAAGTCAATAACGCTTTCACCCGACATGATTTGGTTGCTCATCAGTCAGGGCTTTGCCCGCTATGTCAATGCACATTCTGAGGAACTGCGTCCGCTGTTGGTCAGCCATACGGGAAAGATTAACTTGGCCATCGAGACGCAGAAGGATTTATTCTCGGGCGATGCCGACTGGCCTAAGCTGATAGACGACTTTGCCTCACAGATAGGTCGCTACACCAAGGACGACATTGCCAAGACCATCACCACCGACTTCTCGACGACCAGCCAAGTGGAGCGCGTCGCCTCGCAAATTACGTTGATGGAGAGCGTGAAGTCCTATTTCGAATACATTGTCTATTACGTTGCCTGCGGCATCCCCAGCATCACGCTGGAGGGGACGCCCAGTGACTGGCAGCTCGTGCTCGAAAAGACCCGGCGGCTGGAGGCTTACGGCCTCGGCCAATGGGCGAAGAGCCTGGAACCGATACTCAAGGAGTTCGTCCGCGCCGCTGAAGGGAATCCAAAGCAGAGCTTCTGGCAGAGCATGGTGAAGAAGCACAAAGTAAACAAACTGAAGTACGGGGGATGTAGTTCAGAAAAACCGACTAAGCTTGACGGTTGGCTGCTGAAATTTTTCCCCGACGAGAACGGACGGACGCTCGACCGCGTGCCCACTACGAAGGACATGCCGTCGGAGCGTGTGCGCGTTGGCTTCAAGTACCGCATCTTCGACCCTGAGCAGGGCACCGTCATGAGCGAGACGCCCATGGAACTTTGGGCAGGATTCATCGGTGCCGAGGAGGACACCATCACCAACAGGCTCACGCCGAAAATAGGCTGGCTGGTGCGGCAGACGGAAAGCGACGACGACGTGCTGAATGACATGAAGAAGAAGAATGACGGTTGGGGTATCGAACTCCGCGTGAATGAGGTGCCCGAAGTGCTGTCCCGTTTGGAGCACATCAAGCGTCTTAATCTCGTCTTCACCGACGACGTAGTGCTGCCCGACTGGTTCTACAACCTACAGATTGACAACCTGAGAATAGAAGGCAAACTGACCGACGATGTGAAAGCTCACATCCTAGAACACTTCCCAAAAGCATCAATCAAGTAAATGAGGACAGTCCATCCGTGAGGTCGCTCGCGGTTTCAACTTCTACGCCACTCATCCATTCTTCTACGTTATCCGCGAGACCCATTTCTAGATTGAGTAAAATTCCGGATGCTTTTTTCAGCACCTTTTCTTGACATCTTCTCCTATTTCACTCCTATACTCCAGAGTAAGCATTGTTTGAGAAACTTGGGTAAATTATAAAAGGTGGGCACAGCGAGACTGTACACTACAACCTCATCCTTGCTAATGTTTATAAGCGCGGAATACAAAAAGTGGAGTTCACAATATAGAAAATCACCCCTTGAAGGCACAATTATTGGCATTAGTGATGTTTTCTTGTCGCATTGGCTTGAACGCTTATAAACAGAAAAAGTGGCATCCATGTGCCACTTTTTTAGTCTTAATACTCATCCTCGTTGAAAACTTGTTTTCAAGCTCTTTTATATTGACTATCAGCTATTTGAGCCATAATTAACTATTTTTATCCAAATAAACCGCACCATCAGAGGCGATGTAGAACTATTATAAAGCAAATTGGACAAACAAACCATGAATCGCATAATAATTCATAAAAAGCGATGTGTTTTTGCTCTATTTTTCATTATTTATTGTACCTTTGCATTTGGATTCCACAGATAAAGCGGTCTCCAAAGACATTATGTGCTAAAAGACATGGCATTCGCTATCTCATTCGAAGACCTCGAAATGTAGGAAGTTTCAAGGAATAATAGTCAGAGAATAGATTAAGTGAACGTTCACGCAATAGCGTGGGCGGAACTTATCTGACTATTATGGTACTTTCTACAGCCACGAGGGAAAGATAAAGGACGTTCACGCTTCCTTTATGCCCGAATGTCAGGAAAATTTAACATCAGGTGATGCAAGGTTTTCTGCATTTGCCGTTTAATAGAATGAAACATTATAGTAAACTTAAACACGCAACAGAAATGAAGAATTTAAAAATCTGGAGACTCGCATTTGTGATGTGCGCTGCCATACTCTCCCTCGCCTCTTGCGGCAGCGACGATGAAAGTTATTCAATTTATTCTTTTGGTCTTACATCAGCTATAAACGGCAACAATTCCGAGATAGAGACTATTGAATTTGCATATTCTGATGCCTACAAGATGAACAAAATCAATTTTAATTCACAATTTTTTGCCCCAGGAACTTCAAAAGACTTAATACTCAAATCTTGCAAACAAGCAGAAAATGCCATTTTCACATCGTCGATAAAATTTGAAGGACGTTATGTGTATGAAGTAAAATCCAAGGATGAAGTTCTATATCAGAAAGTATATGGAACCAGATAACAGAATAAAAATGAAACGATACAGATTATAAAACATCAGCGAGACAAGCAAATCTTTATTTGTTTATCTCGCTGATGTTTTATAATCTTCTAGTAGACTCTTTGACTAATACTCATCCTCGTTGAAAACTTGGTTTCCGAGGAATCTATCCTGATTTTCAATCACTTGCACTATTCCTAACTATTTTTAGCCAAATAAACTGCACCATCAGAGGCGATGTGAAGCGATTGCATGGCAAGTTGGACAAACAAACAACATGCATTACAGTAAATCATTTGGGTAGGAATCTTCCGAGGTGGTTGGCTATCTCCTGGATAGTCATCTGAAGGTGATGGCGCAGCAGTGACTTGGCTTGGATAACAACGTAGCTGTAGTTGTTATTACATTGTCTGTAGTTTTACTCCTATTGACAAGCCGACGATGTCTTTCAGCGGGATGCTGCAGTCCTGGAACTTGGCGCGGATATAGAGGTCGCAGGAACTGACTTCGTAGAACAGACAGATGCTCTTGGCATACTTGCGGCGGTTGCGGGGGATGTCCCACGTGATGCGTTGGCCGAAGGCTACATTCAGGCGGAACTTGGTGGACATGAATTCGTAATAATTGTCGGGATAGCGCCCTGGCTGCGACTTCCAGAACTCGTGGCCATAGACGGTGTTCACGTAGAGGCTGGCAGTGAGCGGGTTCAGTGACCAGCCATGCCTCAGGAAATCATCTGATGTATCTTGCGAGGCTGACAGACGCACGTTCCAGGGGATGTAGTTCTCTTTCAAGGTCATCGTCAGTTTGCCACGCGTGCTCTGATGCTTAGGGATGTAGCCGAAGAGCAGATTTGTCTCCCAATGCCCGTGGCCATAGCCCCAACCGGCACCCACTGACAACA
>JAFPZD010000166.1 GCA_017417465.1 Prevotella sp.
TGAGCGCAGATGTACCAATAGAACTTCCCGTCGCGCTCGATGCATTGCGATGCCCATGCGCGGTCGTCGGCCCATGAGAACGACTCCAGGGCGAGTGGTGAGCCGTGATCGGTCCAGTTCACCATGTCTTCAGTGGAATACACTCGCCATTCCTGCATCCAGAAGAAGTCGGCGCCGTCCTCGTCGTGGCCTGTGTAGACATAGAGGCGGTCGCCCGACACCATCGGTGCGGGGTCGCAGGTGAACCACGTCTGCACGAAGGGATTCTGGGCAGTTGCCGTCAGCGCTTGGAAGAGTGCTGCAATGATAAGAATCTTTCTTGATTTCATTGAATAGTATTGTTATTGATTATTTACTTACAATGGTGTAGGTTTTGTTGGGAAGCGTCTCGAGATCGTACTCGTAGACCTTCGGCGGGGTGAGGAGGGTGAACTCCTTCAGCTCGGGCGAGCGCAGAGGCGTGCGGATGTCGGCAGGAGCAAGGAAGTCGTTCGGACAGTCGCCCTTCGCTTCTTTCAAGCCTTTTCCCTGCAGCGGCACATACGAGCGCAGGCGCAAGGTTCCACCGATGGTTGAACGGACGGTAGCGCTTTGCAGCGCACCCTTCTCCCACTTCATGCTGACGATGAATCCGCCACGTGCGCGCAAGCCGTTCACCTCGCCCTGCTGCCATGTGTCGGGGAGTGCCGGCAGCAGATGTACTGCTCCGTCGTGGCTCTGCAACAGCATCTCGCAGACACCTGCCGACACGCCGAAGTTGCCGTCGATCTGGAACGGCGGATGTGCATCGAAGAGGTTCGGATAGGTGCGGCCCAGCGGATACTGGCGCATCAATCTGTCGTCGGGCAGCAGGTGCAGCATGTTCCGGATAATCTTGAAGGCATGGTTGCCGTCGAGCATGCGTGCCCAGAAGTTCGTCTTCCAGCCCAGGCTCCAGCCCGTAGCCATGTCGCCACGCTGGCGAAGGGTGTTGGCAGCAGCGGTGTAGAGGTCGGGATGGCTATAGGGAGAAATCTGGTTCGAGGGGTATAGTCCGTAGAGATGCGAGATGTGTCGATGCTCGTCCTTTGGGTTGTCGCCGTCGATGAGCCACTCCTGCAGCTGTCCATAGCGGCCAATCTGCATGGGAGGGAGCTTTTGGAGTTTAGAGTTGAGTGTTGAGAGTTGAGAGTTTTCCATGCCGAGCACCTTGCCGGCTTTGATGACTTGCGAGAGAACATCGAAGACTATCTGGTTGTCCATCGTCGAACCGGCGGTCACCTCGGTGCGCTTACCCACGGGTCCGTGTTCGGGCGACACCGTCGGAACGGTGACGAGCCATCCATACTGCGGATGCTCCTGCATGTAGTCGGCGAGGAAGTCGGCTGCACCCTTCATCACGGGGTAGTAGTCGGCGAGGAATTGCTTGTCGCCTGTGAAGAGATAGTGCTGCCAGAGATGTGTGGTGAGCCAGGCGCCACCCGTCGGGAACATACCCCAGCTGGTGCCGTCGACAGGTCCGGCAATGCGCCAGAGGTCGGTGTTGTGGTGGGCCACCCATCCGTTGCAGCCATACATCTGCCGTGCAGTGAGGGCGCCGGTCTGGCTGAGGTCGCGAATCATCGAGAACAGCGGCTGCTGCGTCTCGGCAAGATTTCCCACGAGCGACGGCCAGTAGTTCATCTCGGCATTGATGTTGATGGTGTACTTCGAGTCCCACGGCGCATTCATCTTGTCGTTCCAAACACCCTGCAGGTTGGCGGGCTGTCCGCCGGGCTGGCTCGAAGAGATGAGCAAGTAGCGACCATATTGCATCATGAGTGATACCAAGTCGAGGTCGCTGGCATCCTTTTCAAAGGCAGCCACCCGCTTGTCGGTCTCCAGAGCGGAGCTTGCCGACTTCGGCAGGGTCAGCAGCACACGGTCGTACTGTTCCTTATACTTCTTGACGTGGTCGGCCAACAGTTTCTTATACGTCTTACCAACGTGTGAAGCCAACCGCTGGTTCACTTTCTCAATGGCATTGCCGCTGATGTCGTTGTAGTTCACATAGTTCGTGGCAGCAGCGATGTAGAGCGTGGCAGTCGTCGCATTCTTCACCGATACAGTTCCTTTTTCATTGCCTGTCACCTGACCGTCTGCCTCTACTGACACCTTACATTCTGCCTTTAGTCCGGCAGGAATGCCTTCCTGCTCCACACCGTCGACGGTAGCCCACATCTGAGCGCTTTCCTTTCCGTCCTTCCCGCCAGCGATGCTGCCGACGAGGGGGGCATGACAGGCATGCTTGAGCTCAGACGTGAAGTCAACGTCGAAGCTAAGCGTCCCTTTCTTGCTGGCCGACAGCCGTACGATAATCACCTTGTCGGCCAGCGAGGCAAAGACGGTGCGTTCGTACTTCACACCTCCGCAGACGTAACTTGTAGTGGCCAAGGCATTGCCGAGGTTCAACTCGCGGCTGTAGTTGCTCACGTTCTGGTGACCCAGCTGCAACTTCACGCTGCCCAAGGGCAGGAAACGCATGCCGTGAGGACCAGGGATGAAGTACTTGTCCATCACCTTATGGGCCTCCTCTTCCTTACCTTCGAAGATGAGCGAGCGCACCTCCTGCAGGTGTTCGCGGGCCGTGAGGCTGTTGTTGTTATGCGGTGAACCACTCCAGAACGTCTCTTCGTTCAGTTGAATCTCTTCCACATCCGTGCCGCCATAGACCATGGCGCCGAGTGCGGAGTTGCCGACGGGCAGCGCCTCCAGCCAGTGTTGTGCAGGCTGATTGTACCACAATCGGTGCTGTTGGCCATGAGCCGACAGCACCGTAAACAAGGCGCAAAGTATAAATAGCTTTTTCATCATTTGTTATCGTCATAGAAGAATGCTCCCATCTCGGAATGCTCGGCATCCTTGTCGTCGAGTTTGAAGAGCATGAATTGTGGACTCTCGGTGGTGCAGGGCGTCCAGGCGCCGTCGTCCTTGCCGTTGGGATTGCTGAACTTCGCGAAGTTCGTCCAGGCGGTGAGCATCTTCTCGGCCAGATCCCAGTCGCCTTGCGTCCAGGGACGCCAGCAATGCTTCAGCGACTTGAACACAAACCAGAGGTCGCTAGAGTGGAACGCTCCCTTCAGGCGGTCGGTGATGTCGGGGTGCTTGCCGTCATCGGGCAACTTGCGGGCAAACTCATAAGCCCAAGCCTTGCCGCCTTTCTCCTGGCGCACCTTGCAGAACTCCTCAATGCCGGCACCCATCGTGCCCATGTCGTTCAAGGTAAAGCCAATCATGTAGGGCACATCGGCAATCGAACCGTCGCGTGTGGCCTCGTCGAAGTTCTTCAGTGAGACGTAGCCGTCGATGATGGGACGGTGCATCAGCATCACATCGCTCTTGTTGACCATGTTATATAGCTGGCCGACGGTATAGAGTATCTCCGTCGATGCACTGCGAAGCTTCTGCAGGTCGGTGAGTCCTGCCCAGTCCATCACCTTCTTCGTCTCGGCCTCGGCTTCCTTCAGTGTGGGGTTGTAGGTGAAGAAGCGGTTCACAGGCGTGGCGGGCTTGGCTTCTTCGCCGTCCTTGGCTGGAACGTTGATACCACCACCGCTCATAATCACGGCCTTGTGGAAGAGTCCACGTGCCAATGGCGACTCACAGAGCGTGCGCACGCTGCCGGCTCCGGCACTCTGTCCGAAGATGGTTACGTTGTCGGGATCGCCGCCAAACTGTGCAATGTTTTCCTTAATCCATTTCAGCGATTGTATCTGGTCGAGGATTCCATAGTTGCCCGATACGCCGTGTGGGCTTTCTGCTGACAGCTCGGGATAGGTCATGAAGCCGAAGATGCCCAGACGGTAGTTGATGCTCACGAGCACCACGTCCTTCGATGCCCACTCCTGACCGTCGAACTCGGGCTCGGAGCCCCAGCCTTCACGGTAGCCGCCACCGTGTATCCACAAGGCAACAGGCAGTTTCTTGGCAGTCTCGCCGGGTGCCTTTGTCCATACGTTCAGATAGAGGCAGTCCTCGCTATAGGGTGCTTCGTCGCCGTAGCCCCACTCAGAAGCATAGAAGCCCGGATAGTGTACGGCCTGGTAGCCCGGATGACCGAACTTGTCGCAGAGGCGAACGCCCTCCCAAGCTACTACGGGCTGCGGCTCCTTCCAGCGCAGGTCGCCAATGGGCGGTGCTGCATAGGGAATGCCACGGAATACGAACACGCCGTCGTTGTCGGCACGAACA
>JAFPZD010000167.1 GCA_017417465.1 Prevotella sp.
TACACGAACAATTGTCACGAGATAGTGACCTCTCTGACGAGCCAGATTCAGGCTGACGTGATGCGCATTGAGCCTGCGGACAAGACGCAGAAGTACGAGGCTGATAACTATGCTATCGGCACGGCGCTGCTGAATGCTATCAAGGCCGCACCCGACGATGCGGCGAGTTATCCTGCCATTGACCTCGTGAGCATCACCGATCTCTCGCAGTACCAGAACATCATCATCGTGACGCCGCTGTGGTGGAGCCAAATGGCAGCTATTATGCAAACGTACCTATTTAATTATAGTTCGCAGATGGCCGGAAAGCACGTGGCACTGATTGTGTCGAGCCACAGCAGCGGTATCAGTGGTGTGGTGGCCGATGCGGAGCGACTGGTGAAGAATGTCACTTGGATGGGCGATGCCCTGTGGATCAACGCCAGCAATCATAGTAACCGTGCTTCACTGATTCAGAACTGGCTGCCAACGCTGAATTTTGCTGAAAAACAAACTACTATGAGCAAGATGTATATCACTATCGACGGCGGACAGACGCTGACGGCCACACTTGCCGATAACAGTTCGGCACAGGCACTGTTGGAGGCTTTAAAGCAGGCTCCCATCACCTATGAGGCCCACGACTACGGCGACTTCGAGAAGGTCGGGCCGCTGGGACAATCATTCCCTGAGAAAAACGAGAGTATCACCACTGAGCCGGGTGATATCATCCTCTACCAAGGCTCTAACCTCTGCCTCTACTATGACACGAACACGTGGGACTTTACACGTATCGGGAAAATTGAGGGCTTGACTCAGGCAGAATTGAAGCAAGCACTGAAAGCAGGACAGGGGAGCATCACCGTCACGCTGTCGCTCTCGTCTGGGACAACCGCCATCAATAACGTCCGTAGCACAGCTACAGAAAATGGCGTATACTACTCGCTCAGCGGGCAGCGCATCGAGCGCTCGGCTTTGCCGCTTTCATCAAGAAAGAATCCAACACATGGCATATATATAAAGAACGGTAAAAAGGTAATCTTATGAAAAAGGTATTAGCCGCAGTGCTGATGGGCTTGACGCTCACAGCCTGCAACGAGAACAAACAAACTACAAACGAAGATATGAATACAACATTGCAACTGACTCAGGAGTGGGACAAGACGTTCCCCAAGAGCGACAAGGTGGACCACAAGAAGGTCACGTTTAAGAACCGCTACGGCATTGAACTGGCAGCCGACATGTATACGCCCAAAAACGCTGAGGGGAAGTTTGCTGCCATCGTCGTCACGGGGCCGTTCGGAGCCGTGAAGGAGCAGACGAGCGGTCTCTATGCCCAGCACATGGCCGAGCGTGGTTTCCTGACCATTGCCTTCGACCCCTCGTTCACTGGCGAGAGCGCTGGCGAACCGCGACGCATGGCTTCGCCAGACATCAACACCGAGGATTTCCTCGCTGCCGTTGATTTCCTGAGCAATCAGGACAATGTGGATGCTGAGAGAATTGGCATCTTCGGCATCTGCGGTTTTGGTGGAAGGGCTGTGAATGCTGCCGCCATCGATCCTCGCATCAAGGCGACAGTCGCTTCGACGATGTACGACATGAGCAAGGTGAATGTGGAGGGCTACTTCAAGAGCGAGGACAACAAGGAGCAGCGTATGGAGAAACGCCGCGCCATCGCCACCCAGCGCACGGAGGATTTTAAGAGCGGTACCTACAAACGTGCAGGTGGTGTCATCGACCCGCTGCCCGAGGATGCACCGCAGTTCGTGAAGGA
>JAFPZD010000017.1 GCA_017417465.1 Prevotella sp.
AACGATATGGTGGAACCTATCTGATAAAAACAGTATCCTCACCCCTCAAGGTCTATTTCACTAGCAAAACTACGAAAAACAGACCTCATCTCAATGTTATTTGAGAATAATTCTATAATCGGGGACAAAGGTAAGAGATAGGAAGTATTTCCGAAACTTCCAAATAATAATCGAAAAAAAACAAGGGCTTGCTTCACACTACGCGGAATCCCTTCGGCATTCCCCGCCACTATGTTAGGATTGGTTACTACAAGTAACAACTATCCCCGCAACTAAGAATTGCGGGGATTGTTTTATACAAAGTATTTTGTATTTGCAAGGGAAAATGCAAAAAAATATAAATTCACAAGATTTTTCTACAAAGAAGTTGTCAATTTATTGTGAATATTTTGGCTATTTCAAATAAAATCCCTATATTTGCAAACGAGGAATACTAATATTAACTAAAAATACAGGCTAAAACAATGAAAAAGTATCTGATGACGCTGGCAGCCGTCCTTTGCTGCGCAATGACAATGGCGGTGTTCACCGCATGCACAAGTGACAACGACGACAATCCTGCTAACCCGACTCCAGGCGGTGACGGCACGATAGTGGGCAACTGGTGTTCCGACGTGTCGGGCATGACCTACGCCAAGTGGAACTATGGCAAGACGTGGCAGAACACGGTGTTCAATAGCGACGGAACGGGCTATACCCGTATCTACTACACCCTTGAAGACATAGCCATAGGGTGCGAGAAGATTGACTTCACCTACAAGGCCTCTGCCGACGGCGTGCTGACCATGACCCCCACCGACAGGGACGTGATGGATGCCAAGTGGCAGCTGGTGGGCGGCGAGCTGCGCATGGGTAACGATGACGGCATCAGCCTGAGTCTCAAGAAAACCCCTGCCGACATGGCCGACAAGTTCGACAGCTGGAGCAAGGCCGACGATGTGTATGAAGTGCCCCAGCCCGCCAAGTACACCGTCTTCGTCTATGGCAATGCCGGCGGCACGATGGACAAAATCATTGAATACGGATTCTGGGAGAGAACCAAGGATTTTCTGAAAGACCATAATAACGTGCGCGTGATATGCATGTATAAGTATGGTATGGACCGGCCAGAACCAGACTGGCGCTTCAGTGGCAAATATGCCCAGCCGGGCGACATCGTGTGGTTCGAACTGAACGACGAGACCGACCTCAACAAAATCAAGGATGAAGGCATGCAGGCCATAGGCATGGGCGAGGAAGCCAAGCAGCTGAAGATATGCGATCCCAACACCATGCGCATGTTCCTCGAGTTCAGCAGCCTGCAGTGTCCCGCTAAGGACTACATTCTGGCCATCTGGGGTCACGGCTCAGGCTTCGACGCCATGAACGACGTGCCGGGCAAGTACGAGATCATGGACGTTACCCGTGGCGTGATGACCGACGAGTGGGTCAATGACGAATGGATGGACATGTACGAGATGTACGACGCCATGAAGGCTGCGGGCATCGACCACTTCAACACGCTGATGTTCCACAACTGCTTCATGGGCAACATCGAGTCGCTCACCCAGGCACGCCCACTTGCCGACTACATCATAGCTTCGGCCCACGTGCTGAGCAGCGACGGAAGGCTGATGACGGAGTTTGTGCGCGGCCTGATGGAAACTGGCGACCCTGAGAAGGCCGGCGGACTGATGTTCGAACGCTCAACACCTGAATGGCAGAACGGTTATTTGGATGATGAACCAGGCAAATTTCCTAACGGCGACTACAAGATGATTCGCACCGACAAGTTCCAGCCCATCATCGATGCCTCCAAGCAGCTGTGCGACCGCCTGCTGGCACTCTATCCCACCCAGAAGGAGGCCATCAACCGTGCCACCGCCGGCGTGTATCGTGTCCATCCCATCAGAAGTGATAAGAAGGGGGCGAAATTCCAATGGGAATACCCCTTCTTCGATATTGCCAACTATGCCCAGCTGCTGGCCAAGGAGACCGGCGACGCCGAGCTGAAGGGCATTTCGACCGCTATGGACAAAGCCTTCCAGGAGGCATTCGTACACTATCGCGACATCAACAACAGCAAGCAGCATCTGGATCATTACACGCTGAGCGTCTGCCTGCTGAACTACATGTACTACACTGCCGACTATAAAACGTTTTACCCGACAGCAGGATTCCTCAACAACTACAACGAAGGCTACGAGAAGTGCGACTTCCACAAGCTGACGGGGTGGGGCAACTGGCTCAACACCAACCAGCAAGAACTCGTCAGCAACCCCGAGAGTGGTGGCGGCGGCCCCTTGAAATAATAAAATAGAAACGTATCACAAGGGGACAAGAGTCCCCCTGTGAGGTCCGATAACCAATCAAGGGCTTGCTTCACACTACGCAGAGCAGGCCCTTGCTGTATTTTACTGAGGAAGTGTAACAATCAAGCCATCAGGGCTTGCATGAATTCGCCTAAACGGAGCAGTCCATAAGAGCCTGATACACAAGAGACTTCATCGTATTGCTGAACGTCGTCTGGAACGATGCCACGATACCAAATCAGGAAGGGAACGGGCTGTCCGACATGGATGCGCTGCTCGACGGGAGTGAGGTGGTCGGGGAGCACGGCAATGCAAACGGGCTCGTCCCACGACTGCACTTTTTCGTAAATCGGAGCAATCAGTCGCTGGTCGAGATACTCGATGGTTTTGAGTTTCAGTTCCAAGTCGCCATCATGACCAGCCTCGTCGCTGGCCTCGACATGGACGAAGACGAAGTCGTCGTTCTCAAGAGCCTCGATGGCAGCCTGTGCCTTGCCTTCGTAGTTGGTGTCGGCCAGACCAGTAGCGCCAGGTACCTTGACGATGCGCAGGCCGGCATAACGGCCAATGCCCTGAATGAGGTCGACCGCCGAGATGACGGCACCCGACTTAATCTGTGGATACTGTTGCATGAGCGTTTGCATGGATGGACGGTAGCCGCCCGACCACGGCCAAATGCTGTTAGCTTGGCGCTCGCCACGCTTAGCGCGCTCGATGTTGAAAGGGTGGGCAGTCAGCAGTTCCTGAGAACGCAGAATCATTTCGTTGATAAGGTCAGCGGTTTGCTGAGGGGAAAGTCGCTTGGCGTCAGCAGCAGAATTGCTGACCACAGTGTTTTCCGGCTTCACCAACAGTCCGCGCCACTCCTCATTGGGATGGTCGTGGGGTGGGGCACAAAC
>JAFPZD010000168.1 GCA_017417465.1 Prevotella sp.
CCTCTGGAGTCAGTGTGAGGCACCCCAACGGCCACCTGTACATTGGCAAGACCCTCAGACTGCTCAAACGTATCTGCGAATAACATGCCATATATATATATATAATGTGTAACCATCAATAAACATTAATAGCTATGAAGCGTAGAAACATTTTCCCCTGGCTGCTTGGCTTAGTGCTACTGGCCACCACCAGCCCCATACTCACCGCCTGCTCCAGCAGCGACGATAACAACAGCGGCACCGAACAGCCCGGCGACGAGACCATCAAATACGACGACCTGGCAGTCTTCCAAAAAGCTATCTGTACCATCGACAGCGCAGGCAAGCTGGTGCGCTACGACATAGGCGAAGCCATCAACAAAAGCGAGCCTGAGCACCGCTACATCGGTGTGGACGACATCGAGGAGGCAGCCAAGATGTTTGCTAACTGGATAGCCCCCGACGTGAAGCTGGCAGAAATCACACCCACCGTCAGTGACCTCACGGCAGAACTCACCGACACCTTGGGCCGTCCCCAGGGCACCATCTACTTCCGTGCCGGCAGCGGCACCACCGTGGCCGAGGTAACAGCCAGTGACGGCACCAACCTGAAGTACGTCAGTCGCATCACATTCCTGCTCAACAGCGCATGGCCCTATAACGCCGAGACCATTGTATGGCACAAGGGCGACATTCGGAGATTCAGAATCACGGGAAAGCCTGGCAATTATTTGCTGGACCCAGACAAGGAACTGGACTTCGTACTCATTCGTGAGGGCAGAAACGGTCAGATGCCCATGTGGGTGACGGTCACCAAAGAGAAGTACCCATATAAAGATTTCTGGGAAAAAAATGGTTCTTTTCACAGAGTTCAAGAATCATCTTATTGTCCAGCCGATGCTAAGGCACGCACCATCTCCGACATTATGAGAAGCGATTGGGACTTCTTCAAAGGCAGGTTGAATGATGCTGATGCAGGTGAACTTAGAGATGGAGGCTCTTACCTAATAGATGGATGGCATGGCTGGCCCGCCACTTTCGAACACGTAATCATGCTCAGCAATGGCTGGATACATGGTACAAGTTTTGGAGTAGGTGGCGATGGCCCAGAGCAGTTCCTTCTCAAAGTCGACTGGCTAAATGACGACCAATTGCCGCTTCGCGCAACGGCAGGCACCAATATCACATCTGGATTTGAAGACGTTCGTGGAAGTTACGACAACCTCTTTGACGGACTGAATGAAACCATGTGGGAGACGAACCATCTGACGTGGGCAAGCCAAAGCGACCCTAAGTACTACGTGGAGTTTGAGAGTTCAAAACTCATCAAGCCCACAGGCTACACGCTCATCACGGGCAGCGTTGATCAGTGGCCAAAGGACAACTGCAACCCCCACACCTGGAAACTCTACGGCAAGCGGAAGACACGCGACGAATGGACACTGCTCGATGAGCGCAGCGGCCAGAACCTACCCTTCGAAAGCTATAGGTCAGAAAGCTACAGCCTCAGCAATGGCGGTGGCGAGTATCAGTATTTCCGCTTAGAGATTACTGACGACCAACCTTGGCTCAAACTTGCTGAGTTCAAGTTTAATTTTGAATGACGACACCCTCCATCCTTCACATCATGGGCTTGCAACAGCCCGGTGAAATGGCAGGTCTGTGCCTCATCAGCGAATACACCAACAGAATTTTCAAGACAAGATGAATAGATTTTTGCAATGGGTGCTGGCCGCCACCCTCGTTTGCGGCGCAAGTGTGTTCACAGCGTGCTCTGACAAAGAAGATAACCCCGTTCAAGTCCAGCAGCGGGAGCGTGTCATCACCTTTGAGGGCATCGAGAACGGCCGCGACATGGGCAGCCTCGTCATGCAAGACGGGCGGACCGTCCGCTTCGACATGCTCGTCCGCAGCGGCAATCTCGCCACGGCTACCGATGCCGATGTGGCAATACTGAAGAACCGGTACCATCTTTCCGATGTGTTCGACTTCCGCTTCGATGGAGAAGTCGCCGCAGCCCCCGACCGTGTCATCGAGGGGGTGAACTACACCCAGCTCTCCACGATGCCGGCGGCATTTATTGCGGCAATGTCCTCCGGCAGCTCCAGTACGGACCCGATAGACACGAGGGACGTAGGGGCGCTCGTGATAGGCAAAGCCTTCGATCCCATAGCACAGGAATTTGCCCGCCAACTCTATCCCGCCATCGTGACCAGCGCGGAAGCCCAGGCCTATTACGGTGACTTCCTCCGTGGCGTGCTGACGGCCAAGGGAGGCGTGCTATGGCATTGCTCACAGGGCAAGGACCGCGCCGGATGGGCATCGGCCTTTGTACTCGCTGCCCTTGGTGCCAGCAGGGAGGTCATCGTGAAGGACTTCGACCTCTCCAACCAGAGTTACGCCAGTAAGGTGGAGGCGTTGGAGGCACAGCTGCGCGGCAAGGACGGTGCCGACGAGGCCATGGCCTTCATCCAGGCGATGGTCGGTGTGAGCCGCGAGAACTTCGAGGCGACGCTTGACTTGATAGAACAGCGGTATGGCTCACTCTCCGCCTACATAGAGAACCAGCTCGGCTTCTCGAAGGAAGAGCAGCAACAGTTGAGAGCGAAATATCTGACGAACTAAAAGATTTTATTAATTAATAGAACACACCTAAACATAGCGTTAGCATCATGAGACAAAACGCTCGATGGTTACAATTTTTTGCTTATGAATGATAAAATGATAATATGAAGAAGACTCTACTCATGGCCGTAGTCGCCTTAATGACTACAATGGGTGCTTTTGCCGAAGCTGCGTTTACAGCCAAGCAAGTGCCTGTGAACCGTGGTGGTGAGGACGGCGGCACCGTCACCCTCCGTTTC
>JAFPZD010000169.1 GCA_017417465.1 Prevotella sp.
AATGAGTTGTACAGGGTGTACAGGCCGTTTTCCCGCCGGGAAATTGTGTCGTATAGGGTATATGAACTGTTTTCCCGTCGTGAAATCAATCTGTATGGGGTGTATTGACTTACCATTTGCCCTTTGAGTCCTAAGAGTCCGTAGAAAAAAGTGAATGATCCTTCCGTAGCGAGCCGCACGGTCAGTCCTCGGACTCGCCGCCGGGGTTGTCGTCATCGTCCTTGCAGGAGGTGACGCCGAGGCTGAGGCCGCACAAGAGTGCGGCCACGAGCCAAAGGTTCATAATCTTTTTGCTCATGTTGTCGTGATACATACTATTATATCTTTACCACAGGATCACCGGCATGAAGCCCATTTCCTTCTTCTTGTCAGTGGGGAGGTAGTAGAACGTGCTCTTCTTGTCGTTGGCGCTGGGATAGGACATGTCATAGTGCAGTGCCATGGGATACTTGGTGCCTTTGAACTCCACGACCTCCTTTATCCACAAGTTCTTAGGTGCATGCACCTCATCACTCTTCATCGCAATATTCTGAAGGAAATAGTTGTAGGCCGGTATTCTGCAATAGTTTTTGTTTGATGCCTCATATCGGGTGTCGGGGTCGATGAGTTTCAAGCCCTTCCAACTGTAGAGGTTGGGCGAGTCCATATCCTGGCGGGAAAGCACAGAATGTGACAGGCTCTCGTTCATCATTCGCGTGACGAGATAGGCCGATGGCAACTGCCAGTTGTGCCCCTTGAGATACATGTCGCTTTGCCCATACACATTCCATCTGTTCAGGCTGCTCATGGCGTCGTCGTAGTCGCGTGGGTCGAATTCCAGCCCCTCCGGGATGTCTTCTCTCGGCGCAGTCATGGGGATGGCCATGCCGTGAATCAGCCCCAGTGCGTCTTCTATCTCCTTGGCAGTCTTGGCGGTGTCGTAGTAGGGCGAGTCCTTGTCGTCGCAGAAGTTCACCTTCATGTTGTCTTCCTCGTTCTGCCAGGGGGTGAGCACAATCATGGCCAGAGCGTAGGAGCCGGCGGCGTTGGCTGCATCGATGGTGGGATAGACCCTGCCGTCGCCGCCGAGGATGCTATAGAGGTCGGCGGCGGTCACCTCGTTCATGCTCTTGCTGCTCACCACGCCCTTGACGTTCATCTGCGCCACCACCTTCTTGTTTTCATCGTCGGCGGTAAGTATCAGCGCGTAGTCGTGCTGCTGGTCGATGACATAGGTAAAATTGAGTTCATGTGCTTCGTTCTTCTTGAAATCCATGTAGTCGTAAGTTCTCCTGATAACGCTCTTGTTGGCGGTCACGTCCTTCACAATCAGGTAGAGATGCTCTATCCTCAGGTCGTCGAAGTTCTGTATCGTCAGGGCCACCGAGCCTTCACGCACCTCCTTGCTGGGCAGCAACTGGCTTTCCACGCCTTTCCACTCGACGGTGAACTGCGGGTTGGCAACGCTAAACGGAATTGTGAAGACGCAGGGGTCATTGCCCTGGCTGCTCTCGGTCAAAAGCAGGGTGTAGTCGCCCACTCCCAATCCCTTGATAACTGGATTTACGTAATTGACAACGCTCCAGGTGTTGATTTCAAACGAGCCCACCGGTATCTTGTCGCCCGTCTGGTTGTTTTCGACAAATGCATAGAGCGTCACGTTACGTTTCTGTGCGCCATTCTTCCACGTACAGTCAATACCCATAGCAAATTCATCTAACAGGGCGGAGTAAATTTCCCACAAACGGCCGCCGTCGAACTCCAGTCCGATGTCCTTGATGGTGTGAGCCTTGCCATCGTCGGGATCGGGCTTTCCGTTCTGAATCTCACTGCGCGTCTCGCACTTGGCGTTCACGTCCTTTTGGTACTTCTGGTTATAGACATAGACGTCCTCGAATCCGCTCATCTTCGTCTTCTTGTCGTAGGCGGCGCCGCTCTCCTTGGCCAGTTCGTCGCCCGTGGCGAAGCGGAAGATAAAGTGAGGAGCAGGGTCGTCGCTGCCGAAGAATTCCTGGGTTCCGTCCTGGCTGTGCAGGCTGGTGTTATCCAGATAGGGGTGCTTCTCGGTGTACTGCGCAGCCACGTTCACCACAATGTCGCGCTCGGGATGGTTCTTGTAGATGACGTCGTGATTGATGGTGCGCTTCCTCATGTTGTGCATATTGCTCTTCTTGCCATCGCCCTTGGTGGTGAACACCTGTTCATAGAGTGTCAGGTCGTTGAACAGACTCCACTTCCACTTGTAGCCATAGTAGAGCAGGTGCAGGCCGTAACTTTCAAAATCCTGTTCAAATGTTTTCTGAGGCTGACCTAACACGGCATCCCACAGATCCTCCGCGTCGCCTACCTTGGTTTCCTTCCAGCCCTTTTGCACCCGCTCCCAGAAATCAGAAGAGGTGAACTGAATCTTGTTTCTGTCGAAGTCCTGGAATATCTCGATGCCGCTGGAGAACATGCCGCCGGCGTTGTCGGCGATATTTTGCTCCCATTTAACGGGGTCGTAGATGGCGAAAAGCATCTCGGCCAGGTTCTCCATCTGCTTGTCGTCCTGACCCAGGTTGGTGGGCATGGAGTACATCTTGCCGTTGCTGGCCTTGCCATAGACGGCAATGTTCTTCGCGGGCAGGGGCGAAAGCGTCGCCCAGTGGCTCTTCTTCTTGCCCTCGGGGTCGAACGAGGGGCGCACGCAAACCCAGTACTCGGTGATGCCCTCGCTGGTCTTGCGGCTGATTACATCGCCGAAGCGGTAGTAGCAGTTGCGCCAGTTGTCCTCGGCGGCGTTGGTGCCCATCTGCTCGGGCGTGAGGAATTCTATCTGCCGCAGGCCGGGCACCTGCTTGATGCTCACATCGACCGTGGCCAGCGAGGTGCCGTCGCTGCTCTTGGTGTAGGTCAGTGTACCCACGGCGTCGCTCTTCCAGGTGTACGAGTCCGTACTGGCGTTGACGGTGCCCTCGTCGAGTCCCACGAGGCTCTCAAACCGCTCGGCGGCGCTCTCCAGGGTGTTCACCACGACGCGGCGCACGGTCGCGTTGCCCGGCAGAGGTTCGCCGATGATGGGCTCGAAGGTCTTGTCCGCGTAGTCGCTCGTGGCGTTCGTCGTGCCGACGAGTTGGCCTGCCACGGCCCAGAATTCGTTACTCTGCTCGGCCAGTTGCTCCTCCGGGGAACCGTTGTCAGAGCCGTCGTTGATGTCATCGTCCTTGCAGGAGGTGACGCTCATGCTGAGGCCGCACACCAGCGCGGCCATCAGCCAAAGGTTCAGAATCTTTTTCATAAGTAACTATTTTATATGTTTATATTCATACATTTCTCTCACCACTTGCCAGTGATGTTGCGTTCGCGGGGCAGGGTGTTGCCCTTGCCCTCGCGCAGGGTGTTGACGTAGTACGAGAGGTAGAGCGTGAAGAAGCTCTTCCCCGTGCTGACGTGGGTCTGCACGTTGGTGTCGTAGGTGACGCCGTGGAAGTGCTCGCCGGTGAAGGCCTGGCTGGCGCGCTCGTAGTTGACGAAGGGCACCACCTCGTCGTGCTTCGAATGGAACACCACTAAGGGCCGTTGCGGCTGCCAGCCCGTGGTCAGGTTGTTCATGTCGAGGGCCTGACGGATGGCCATCACGGCGGGCGAGGGCAACGAGAACGCGTCCGAGAGACTGCCGCCGAGGCTGCCGTTGCCGCTGAAGAACTCGCGCACCTCGGGGCGCAGCGTGGCGCCGGCGGTGGCATAGCGGTCGCCGTTGT
>JAFPZD010000170.1 GCA_017417465.1 Prevotella sp.
ATTATATAATATATATTATATATATAGTAATAAAAAATTACTACTTCTTCCCTTTCTTTCTCCCTTTCCTTTGCTTATTTTTCAGTCATTCCTGTCTCATTCCTGTCTACAAGTAGTTGACTCATTTTTTAAAATAAGCGCTACTTTTGTGACCCTCAAAAACATTCCTGTCTACAAGTTACTTTCCTACTTTCTGATTAGTGAAAATCCGTTAACGGTAAGATTCTCGTCCAATGATCGTTCTGTGGCTCCATTTTTCATCTTCCTTTGCTTCTGAAAACGAAAAGGTTTACGTAAAAAAAAGGGTGGTGAGGGTGCAAAAAGTTTGTGGGAATAGAGAAAAGTTTGTATCTTTGCACACAATTAAGGTAAACACATCAAAAACATAACGTATTATGAAGACCTTCAACGACAAGAACTTTGTTCTGGAGAGCGAGATTGCCCAGGACCTGTATCACAACCATGCAGCCAAGATGCCCATCATCGATTACCATTGCCACCTGATTCCCGAGATGGTGGCTAAGGACCATCAGTTCAAGAGCATCACTGAGCTGTGGCTCGGTGGCGACCACTACAAGTGGCGTGCCATGCG
This sequence comes from Prevotella sp., assembly GCA_017417465.1. Classification (GTDB taxonomy): domain Bacteria; phylum Bacteroidota; class Bacteroidia; order Bacteroidales; family Bacteroidaceae; genus Prevotella. The sequence continues at coordinate 593 of JAFPZD010000170.1, forward strand.
TACTAACGGCGTCGACGAGCGCTATTGCACGGGCAAGGACACCACCGACTGGGAGAAGTTTGAGAAGTGGGCTGAGACGGTGCCTTACACGTTCCGCAACCCCCTGTACCACTGGACTCATCTGGAACTGAAGACTGCTTTCGGCATCGACAAACTGCTGTCGCCGAAGACGGCACGCGAGATTTTCGACGAGTGCAACGAGAAGCTGCGCCAGCCGGAGTTCACGGCTCGTGGCCTGATGCGCCACTACAACGTGGAGTGTGTCTGCACGACCGACGATCCCGTTGACGACCTGCACAACCATATCGAATATGCAAAGACGAAGGGTGAGAACGACCCGCTGATGATTCCCGCCTGGCGTCCCGACAAGGCCATGAACATCGAGAAGCCTGAGTTTGCCGCCTACGTGGCACAGCTGGCCGAGGTGAGCGGCGTTACCATCAAGAAGTTTGCCGACATGATCGATGCCCTGCAGCGTCGCCACGACTTCTTTCAGGCTCACGGCTGCAAGCTGAGCGACCACGGCATTGAGGAGTTCTACGACGAGCCGTACAGCGATGCACAGATTGAGGCCATCTTCGAGAAGGCCCTGCTTGGCCAGCAACTCTCGGAGACGGAGGTGCGGCAGTATAAGAACTGCTTCCTCACGCTGATGGCCGAGATGGATGCCGACGCTGACTGGACACAGCAGTTCCACTATGGTGCTATCCGCGACAACAACACGCGGATGTACGAGCTGTTAGGCCCTGACACGGGCTTCGACAGCATTGGCGAGTTCACCACGGCCCGCGCCATGTCGCGCTTCCTGAACAAGCTGCAGATGAAGGGCAAGCTCACGCGTACCATATTATATACGTTGAACCCCTGTGCCAATGAGGTCATCGCCACCATGCTGGGTAACTTCCAGGACGGCACGGAGCCCGGCAAGATTCAGTTTGGTTCAGGCTGGTGGTTCAACGACCAGATGGACGGCATGATTCGCCAGATGAACGCCCTCTCGGTGCTTGGCCTACTGAGCCGCTTCGTGGGCATGCTGACCGACTCGCGCTCGTTCCTGAGCTATCCGCGCCATGAGTACTTCCGCCGCATCCTCTGCAACCTGCTGGGCAACGACGTGGAGCGTGGACTGCTGCCCGACGATCGTGAGACGCTGTACCGCATGGTGGAGGATATCTCGTACAACAATGCCCGCCGGTACTTCAAGTTCTATTGAGAACTTGAAAATTGGGAATTGAGAATTGAGATTTGAGACTTGAGGATTGGGATTTGTTAAATAAGCCTAACAGCTGAGTATAAATCCCGAATCTCAAATCTCAAATCTTAATTTTTTATTACCTTTGCACCCAAATTGCAATTATTCAAAACGATGAAAGCTTATCAGAAACTGTTTTTGCCCGTTGTGGCACTCCTGCTACTGGCCAGCTGCGGTAGCCAGAAAGACGTTCCTTATTTCCAGAACGCTGACTATGTGGACCTCTCGCGTTCACAGTATCTCTACGATGCTGTGATTATGCCGAAGGACCAGCTGACAATCACGGTCAGTACCACTGATGACAAGGCAGCCGCACCGTTCAACATGACGGTGCCCACACCTTATTCGGTGAACAACCGTTCCACCTATTCGCAGCCGATGTTGCAGACCTACTTGGTGGACAACGAGGGCAACATCAGTTTCCCCATCATTGGTCAGATTCATGTGGGCGGCCTGACAAAGTCGCAGGCTGAGTCGATGATTCAGGAAAAGATCAAGCCCTACATGGCAGCCATGGAGAACCCCATCGTCACCGTCCGCATGCCGGGCTATCAGGTGTCGGTGATGGGCGAGGTGGCCCGTCCAGGCACGTTCACCGTCAGCCGTGAGAAGATCACCATTCTGGAGGCTTTGGCACAGGCAGGCGACCTGACCATCTACGGTCAGCGCAAGAACGTGCAGCTAATTCGCGAGGATGCCACCGGCAAGAAGTCTATCTACCAGATTGACCTCACTGATGCCAACCTCATCAACCAGCCGTACTACTACCTGCAGCAGAACGACCTGATCTACGTCACGCCTAACAAGGTGAAGGCCCAGAACTCGAGCGTGGGTAGCATGACGACGCTGTGGTTCTCGGCAACGTCGATCCTTATCTCGCTGACGTCGCTGCTGTACAACATCCTGAAATAATGATAAGGTCTGAGGTTTGAGGTTTGAGATTTACGAATAGATTGGCAACAAGACATTCATCTCAAACCTCAAATCTCAACTCTTTTTTATAAATCTCAAACTTCAATTCTCAAATCTCAAAACCAACACGAACAACTATGTGCGGAATCGTAGGATATCTGGGACATCGTGAAGCGTTTCCCATTCTGATTAAAGGCCTGCATAGGCTTGAATACCGTGGCTATGACTCGGCCGGCGTGGCGCTGATCAACGATAGTGGCAGTCTGAATGTGTATAAGACGAAAGGCAAGGTCGACAGCCTTGTCGCCTTCTGCGAGGACAAGGATGTCACTGGTGGCGTGGGCATTGCCCATACCCGCTGGGCCACTCATGGCGAGCCTTCGTCGCGCAATGCCCATCCCCACTATTCGGAGTCGAAGAATCTGGCTATCATCCATAACGGCATCATTGAGAACTATGCCGACATCAAGAAGAACTTGCAGCAGAAAGGCGTGACGTTTGTCAGCGATACTGACACCGAAGTGCTGGTGCAGTTTATCGAGTATGTGATGAAGCGTAAGCAGGTCGACCTGCTCACTGCCGTGCAGGTGGCCCTCCACCAGGTGTACGGTGCCTATGCCATTGCCATTGTCGACAAGCGCGACCCCAAGCAGATTATTGCTGCCCGCAAGCAGAGCCCGCTGGTGGTAGGCATTGGCGACAATGAGTTCTTCCTTGGCTCAGATGCCAGTCCCATTATTGAGTATACCGACAAGGTTGTCTATTTGGAGGATGGCAACATCGCCGTGCTGCGCTTGGGCGAAGAGCTGAAGGTGGTGAGCATCCTGAACGAGGCTCAGGCGCTGGAGGTGAAGACCGTCGACATTAACCTCGGCCAGATAGAGAAGGGTGGCTACCCGCACTTCATGCTGAAGGAGATCTTCGAACAGCCCAGCTGCCTGACGAACTGCATGCGTGGGCGCATCAACGTCGAGGGTGACCACGTGACGCTTTCGGCACTGATAGACTATCGTCGCCAGCTGTTGGCTGCCAAGCGGGTGGTCATTGTGGCCTGTGGCACGTCGTGGCACGCCGGCCTGATTGGCAAGCAGCTGATCGAGACATTCTGCCGCGTGCCTGTCGAGGTAGAGTATGCCTCGGAGTTCCGCTATCGTAATCCCGTGGTCGGCGAGGACGATGTGGTGATTGCCATCTCGCAGAGCGGTGAGACTGCCGACACCCTGGCAGCGGTTCAGCTGGCCAAGGAGCGTGGCGCATTTATCTATGGCATCTGCAATGCCGTTGGCAGCAGTATTCCCCGCGCTACGGCCACAGGCACTTATATCCATGTGGGACCTGAGATTGGCGTGGCTTCCACGAAAGCCTTCACGGGTCAGGTGACCGTGCTCACCATGTTTGCATTGGCCCTGGCAGAGGCGAAGGGAACCATGAGCCGCATGGACTATCTGCAGGTGGTGAGAGCGCTGAGCGAGATACCAGGTAAGATTGAGGAGGTGCTGCAAACCAACGAGAAGGTGGCCAACCTGGCACGCACGTTCACTTACGCCCACAACTTCCTCTATCTGGGGCGTGGCTTCTCGTATCCTGTCGCCTTGGAGGGGGCCTTGAAGCTGAAGGAGATCTCGTATATCCATGCCGAGGGCTATCCTGCTGCCGAAATGAAGCACGGTCCTATTGCCCTTATCGATAGCGACATGCCCGTGGTAGTCATTGCCACCCGCGATGCGATGTACGAGAAGGTGCTGTCGAATATTCAGGAGATTAAGGCGCGCAAGGGGCGCGTCATCGCCCTCGTTACCCGTGGCGACACCACGATTGCGAAAGTGGCCGACGAGGTGATTGAGCTGCCCGAGGTGATGGAGTGCCTTGAGCCGCTCATAGCAACAATACCCTTGCAGTTGCTGGCCTACCATGTGGCCGTCTGCAAGGGTAAGGACGTTGATCAGCCCCGTAATCTGGCAAAGAGCGTCACTGTGGAGTGATGGTGCGCAGTTCGTGGATGATGCGCTCAGGGTCGGGTGCCCTGAAGATGTAGCTGCCGCTGACGAGCACGTCGACACCAGCATTGACGAGGCGTGGAGCCGTCTCGTGCTGCACGCCACCGTCGACCTCGATGAGGGCGTGGCTGCCGCTGTCGTCAATGAGTTTTCGTAGGCGTCGCACCTTGGCGATGGTGTTCTCGATGAACTGTTGTCCGCCGAATCCTGGGTTGACACTCATCAGGAGCACCATGTCGACGTCGCCAATGATGTCCTCGAGCGTACTGACTGACGTCGAGGGATTGAGGGTGACGCCGGCTTTCATGCCAGCGGCGTGGATCTCCTGAATGGTGCGATGCAGGTGGAGGGTAGCCTCCTGATGCACGTTCATCATCATGGCACCTAAGCGTGCCGTCTGCTGGATGTAGCGCTCGGGGCGCTCGATCATGAAATGAACGTCGAGCGGTTTCTTGCAGACTTTTGCCACGGGTTCGAGAACTGAGAATCCGAACGAGATGTTAGGCACGAACGAGCCGTCCATCACGTCGAGATGAAGCCAGTCGGCTTCCGACCGATTGATCATCTCAACTTCATCGGCCAGATGGAGGAAGTCGGCAGCAAGGAGGGAGGGTGATACCAGAGGCATGACGATTTGACGATTTGACGATTTACAAATTGGCGATTTACAAATTGACGATTTGACGATTTACAAATTGACGATTTGACGATTTACAAATTGACGAATTGTCGGTCAGCGGTTGCTGGCTGTTCAGTTGAGGCTGAAAGCCTGGTTGTTGACGACGCGATAGGAGTAGGCGAACTGACGAATGAACTTGAGTGTCTTTTCGCTGGGCGTCATTTCTTCGTGAGTAAATATTTGCATAGGCACTTGTTGTGTTTGGGTTTTTCCTTTCATTATCATGACTTTTCTAACATCAAAACGGAAGTGCCTGCTGTTTTATTATGCTGAAATCAGAAAATATTTTCCGATGTCCTTCTGACCATTGAGAAAGGCAGTGGCGTCCATGCGTTTCTTGCCTGATAGCTGCAGCTCGCCGATGCGTAGCAGGTAATCGGCACAGGCAGCGTAGAGGCAGCGCTTGTCGGCAACGAGGGCTCCCGGCGTGGTGGTCGGCAGGTTGGTCTTTTCGGTTTGGAACACTTTCAGAACGGTGTCGTGCCCCTGCCCATCGCTGAGGGTCGTCCATGCACCAGGGTAGGGGGACAGTCCGCGGATGAAGTCGTAGACCTGCTTGGCGGGTTTGTTCCAGTCAATCTGGCATGTCTCCTTAAAGATCTTGGGGGCGGGCTTGAGTGTCCCCACGGTGGCAGAGGCTTTCTGGAAATCGTCTTGCGCGATGGTGTCGGGATGGCCGTCGGCAGCAATGATGAGCTGCAGCGTGCGCAGGCAGATGTCAGCTCCGAGGTGCATCAGTCCGTCGTAGACATACTCCACGTCGGCTTCGTCAGGGATGCCGAAAGGCATCTGCATGATGATACGCCCTGTGTCGATGTCGTGGTCGAGGAAGAAGGTTGTAACGCCCGTCCGCGTCTCGCCGTTGATGACGGCCCAGTTGATGGGGGCTGCACCGCGGTACTGTGGCAGCAGGGCGGCATGGACGTTGAAGGTGCCGTAGCGGGGCATGGCCCACACCACTTCGGGCAGCATACGGAAGGCAACGACGACTTGCAGGTTGGCTTCGTAGGCGCGCAGGGCTTCCACGAAGTCGGGGTCTTTCATCTTCTCTGGCTGTAGCACTGGCAGTCCCTGTGCGAGCGCATATTGCTTGACGGGCGATGGCTGTAGCACAGAGCCGTGACGGCCAACGGGCTTGTCGGGCTGTGTGACGACAGCCACCACGTTGTACTGGTTTTCCACTAATGCTTTGAGGGTCTCCACCGCAAACTCCGGCGTGCCCATGAACACGATACGTAAATCCTCTTTTGTCACCTTATTCGTATTAATGTTGCTAATGGTTTGTTATTCTTCGTCAGTCTCTTGAGTTATCTGCCACGATTTTGCGGTACTGCACGTAGAGATGCTGACGCGAGACGTAGCCTTTCAAGTGGCGATCGTTGTTGAGCACAGGCAGGTGGTCGGCACCCGTTTGCTCGAACGTGCGCATGACCTCGCTCATCGGTTGTCCGTCGGTAAGTACTGCCGGTGGCTGCTTCATCAGCTGGCTGGCGGTGAAGTGATGGTAGAGCTCGATACGGAATATGATGTGGCGAATGCTTGCAATCTCTATCTGGCCTAACAGCGCACCTGCTGCATCGAGCACGGGAATGACGGCGCCGCGTGTCCGGCTGATGGTTCTTACAACGTCGGCTAGCTCCTTGTCAGGGCTGACGGCTGTGAAGTCGCGATCGACTACCGAGTCGAGCTGCATCAGCGTGAGCACCGACTGGTCGGTGTTGTGGGTCAGCAGTTTCCCCTGACGTGCCAACCGCGAGCTGTAGATGCTGTGCTTCTCGAAAATGTTGATGGTCAGGTAGGAGGCTGTCGACACAATCATCAGTGGCAGGAACAGCTCGTAGCCGCCCGTCAGTTCGGCAATGAGGAAAATGCCGGTCAGTGGGGCATGCATGACGCCTGACATGACGCCCGCCATGCCCATCAGTGCGAAGTTCTTCTCAGGGACGTAGACGCCCACCTCGTAGATGTTCCACAGGCGTGAGAAGAGGAAGCCTGCAAAGCAACCCACAAAGAGGCTCGGCGCAAACGTACCACCACAGCCTCCAGCGCCGTTGGTGGCCGATGTTGCGAACACCTTGGTTAGCAGCACCAATGCGATGTATGGCACGAGCATGACCGACTGGCCTGCAAAGAGCGAGTTGTTCAGGATGCGGTTCCAGTCGGCCTCCGTGTCGCCGTTGAGCAGCAGGTTGATGGAACCGTATCCCTCGCCATAGAGTGCCGGGAAGAGGAAGATGAGCAGGCTGAGCAGTGTGCCGCCCACAATCCAGCGCAGGTAGGCATGCTGTCGGAGGCGTGTGAAGAAGTCCTCACAGGCACTCATCGTCCGCACAAAGTAGAGGCTCACCAGTCCGCAGAAGACACCCAGCAGCACGCAGGCAGGCACGCGTTCCAGTCGCCAGCTGTTGTCGATGTGGAACGAGAAGAGCACGGCGTCGCCGCTAAAGATATAGGTGAAGCAGGTAGCCGTGACGCAAGAGATGAGGATGGGCAGCAGCGAAGCCATCGTCAGGTCGATGAGCAGCACCTCGATGGTGAACACCAGGCCTGCAATGGGAGCCTTGAAGATGCCAGCAATGGCACCTGCCGCACCGCATCCCACAAGCAGCATCATGGTGCGGCTGTCGACGCGGAACAGCTTGCCGAGGTTACTGCCAATGGCCGACCCAGTCAGCACGATGGGCGCCTCGGCACCTACTGAACCACCGAAGCCGATGGTAATGGCCGACGCCACCACCGACGACCACGTGTTGTGGCCTTTCAGCCGTGACTGGTTGGTGCTGATGGCATAGAGAATGCGCGTGATGCCGTGCGAGATGTTGTCCTTCACGACATAGCGTACGAAGAGCATGGTCAGGAGAATACCCACGACGGGGTAGACCAGGTAAGGCCAGTTGGAAGTCTCGGCATTCAGCGAGCTGGTAAGCAGATGGCCAATGACATTGATGAGACCATGGAGCACATAGGCTGCGACGGCGGCGAAGAAGCCCACCACCAGCGACAGCAGCAGCGTGAGCATGCGCTCGCTCAGATGGGTCACGCGCCAGCTGTACAGTCTGTCGAAGAAGTGTTCCATCGGCATCGGCAGGCTCACTCCTTCAACAGGTCGTCGAGGAACTTGTCGAGGTCGTCGTCAAGACCGGGAAGCAGCTCCTGGTCGAGGATAGCCACCTCGTCGTCGACGACATAGAGTTCAGCCTTTGTCTCGTGTTCATCGTCCTCCAGGACAAAGGCGTAGGGCTTCAGTATCGACATGGCGTCGACCAGCTGTTTCTGGGCTGACAAGCAACGGCGGATAATCGGTGTGATGGCCTCGTAGAAGTCATCGTCCTTGTTGTCAATCCACTCCTCAACGACGCAGCGAGTCAGTTCCTTGTCGTCATCGTCGAAAGTCATCAGCTCGCCGGTCTCCTGTGTTACCCGCACATGGATATCGGTCATTACACTGGCTTCCTCGTTGGCGGGGAACTTCTCTGCCGTCTTTCGGATAGCCCGTTCAATACGCAGTAGGGTCTGTTCTGATGCGTTCATAATGCTCAATGTTCTCGTTTCTGCATGCAAAAGTAAATAAAAAGATTCGTATCTGCAAGCGTTTGCGTGGTTTTTTGAGAAAAAAAGTGTGTCGGGTGGTGTTATTTCACATTTATTTCTTAACTTTGCACCCGCAATGAAGAACGAAACCGACCCATCTGGCTGCACAGCATGCAAGCTGTCGAGTTTCTGCAACCAGCGCGACGAGGCTGAACAATGCGTGCCGGAGGCTGTTGCCAACCGTGCGCTACTGTTAGCCTTTGTCTTTCCGCTGGCGCTGATGCTCATCGTGCTGGTTGTGGCACTTGTGGCCCATTGCAGCGAACTGCTGATGGCGCTGCTGATGTTGGGCGCGCTCGTACTTTATTATATAATATTGCGAATATTCCAAAACAAACTCATCAAACTATGAATTCCATTTTGATTGCAGTTATCGTGCTTGGAGCTATCGGCCTCATTGCCGCCATCGTGCTCTATGCCTGCTCCAAGCGCTTTGCTGTCTATGAAGACCCCCGCATTGCCCAGGTCACTGAGCTGTTGCCCGGGGCCAACTGCGGTGGTTGTGGCTTCGCTGGTTGCGGAGGCATGGCCGATGCCCTCGTGAAAGGTGCCGACAAGGGTAGCCTCGAGGGTCTGAACTGTCCTGTCGGTGGCAGCGACGTGATGAGCCAGGTGGCTGGTGTCCTCGGCATGACCGTCGAGGCTGGCGAGCCTAAGGTGGCTGTGGTGCGCTGCGGTGGCACGTGTGAGCTGCGTCCCAAGATTGCCGAGTACGGTGGTCTGCGCACTTGTTCGGCCATGCATGCCTGTGGTGCCGGTGAGACGGCCTGTGGCTTTGGCTGTCTAGGCTGTGGCGACTGTGTGGCTGCCTGCCAGTTTGACGCCATCCACATGGATGCCGAGACGGGTCTGCCCGTGGTCGACGAAGAGAAGTGCACCGCTTGTGGTGCCTGCACGAAAGCTTGTCCGCGTGGCATCATCGAGCTGCGTAAGAAGGGACCCAAAGGCCGCCGTGTCTTCGTCTCGTGCGTTAACAAGGACAAGGGACCTGCTGCCATGAAGGCATGCAAGGCTGCCTGCATCGCTTGCGGCAAGTGTGTCAGGGAGTGTAAGTTCGAGGCCATTGTGGTCGAGGACAATGTCTCCTACATCGATGCTGACAAGTGCCGTCTGTGCCGCAAGTGCGTCGATGCCTGTCCGACGAAGGCTATCCATGCCGTTAACTTCCCCGCGCCGAAGCCCAAGCCGGAAGTTCCGGAGGCTCCGGCCATCACCCCAGAAAGAAAGGAGGCAACCGTATGAAAACCAGAACATTCCGCATTGGCGGTATTCATCCAGAAGAGAATAAGCTGACGCATGAGTCGGCCACGCAGACGGCGCCGCTGCCCAAGCAGGCCATTTTCCCGCTGTCACAGCATATTGGCGCTCCCGCCAAGCCTGTCGTCCAGAAAGGTGACAAGGTAAAGGTCGGCACGCTGATTGCCGAGGCAGGTGGCTTCGTCTCTGCTCCCATCTTCTCGTCGGTCAGCGGTACCGTGTTCAAGATCGACACGGCCATCGATGCCACAGGCTATCGCAAGCCCTGCATCATCATCAATGTCGAGGGTGACGAATGGGAGGAGAGCATCGACCGTAGCGATAAGTTGGAAACCCTTGACGCTCATCCTGAGCTTACGCCCGAGGAAATTGTCGATTGTGTCAAGGCAGCAGGCATCGTGGGCATGGGTGGTGCTGGATTCCCCACATTCATCAAGCTGACGCCGCCTCCCACAGCAAAGGCTGAGTGTGTGATTATCAATGCCGTAGAGTGCGAGCCCTACATCACTGCCGACTACCGTCTGATGATGGAGCATGCCGACGAGATTCTCGTAGGTCTGCAGCTGCTGATGAAGGCTGCAAAGGTCACCACGGGCTACATCGGTATCGAGACCAACAAGCCGAAGGCTATCGACCTGCTGTCAGAGAAAGTCTCTCAGCTCACGTCACAAACCTCAAATCATATCGAGGTCGTTCCACTGCAGCAGCGCTATCCTCAGGGTGGCGAGAAACAGCTGGTCGACGCCGTCATTCGTCGTCAGGTTCCAGCCCCGCCTGCCATTCCTGTCAACGTTGGAGCAATTGTTCAGAATGTGGGAACTGCCTTTGCTGTCTACCAGGCAGTTATGAAGCGCAAGCCTCTCTTCGAGCGTTACACCACTGTCACGGGCAAGCAGCTTGAGAACCCCGGCAACTTCCTGGTGCGCATGGGCACACCGATGCAGACGCTCATCGACCTTTGTGGTGGTATGCCCGAGGGCGACAACAAGCTATTGGCTGGTGGACCGATGATGGGCAAGGCACTCACGTCTACTGAGGTGCCCATCTGTAAGGGCACTAACTCGGTGACAATCCTGTCGGGGGCTGATGCCCGTCGTAAGGAGCCCGACCCCTGCATCCGTTGTGGCAAGTGTGTCGATGCCTGCCCCATGGGACTTGAGCCTTATCTGCTGGCCAAGCTCTCGCAGTTTAAGAACTGGGAACGTGCCGAGGGCGAGGACATCACCTCGTGCATCGAGTGCGGTTCGTGCATGTTTACATGTCCTGCTCACCGTCCATTGCTCGATAACATCCGTCAGGGCAAACAGACCGTGATGGGCATCATCCGTGCTCGTTCCTCTAAAAAATAATGTTCAATGTTCAATAATCAATGTTCAATGAATAAATTAGTTGTATCACTTTCCCCCCACGCCCACGGCAACGACTCTGTGGAGCGCAACATGTATGGCGTCATCATCGCCTTGCTGCCCGCGCTCATCGTGTCGTTCTGCTACTTCGGCATTGGCTCTGTCATTGTCTGCCTGAGCAGCGTGCTGTCTTGTGTGTTCTTTGAGTGGGCTATTAACAAGTATATCCTCCGCCGCGAGCGTAACACCATTCTCGACGGCTCGGCGGCACTCACAGGCCTGCTGCTTGGCATGAACCTGCCGTCGAACCTTCCCGTGTGGATTATCATCATCGGTGCGCTCTTTGCCATCGGCGTTGGCAAGATGACCTTCGGTGGTCTTGGGCAGAACATTTTCAACCCTGCACTCGTAGGTCGTTGCGCCATGCTCGTTGCCTTCCCCGCACAGATGACGACATGGCCCGTGCCTGGCCATTTGCTCGACTATACTGATGTCGAGACGGGTGCCACACCGCTGGCACTGATGAAGCAGGCCATCAAAAGTGGTGACGTCGGCGTGCTCGACCAACTGCCTGATGCCTTCTCGTTGCTGTTAGGCGAGCACTCCATGGGTGGTGGTGCCGGTACCATCGGCGAGATTTGCGGCCTGGCGCTGTTGGCTGGCTTTGCCTTCATGCTTTGGCGGCGCATCATCACGTGGCACATCCCTGTGAGTATCATTGGAACGGTGTTCCTGTTCAGTGCCATTATGCACGTCATCAATCCTATTTATGCCGACCCGACGACGGTCATTCTCAGCGGTGGTCTGCTGCTGGGTGCCATCTTCATGGCCACCGACTATGTGACATCGCCGATGACCCACCGCGGACAGCTCGTTTATGGTGTGTGCATCGGTCTGCTCACCATCATCATTCGTAACTGGGGCGCCTATCCTGAGGGCATGTCGTTTGCCATTCTTATCATGAACGCCTTTACGCCGCTCATCAACAATTACATGAAACCTAAACGATTCGGGGAGGTAGCAAAATGAAAAAGCTTGAATCATCATTGACAAATATGGTGCTGGTGCTCACGGCAGCGGCAGTCATCATGGGATTCATTCTCGCCTGGGTAAACAGCCTGACGGCCGCACCCATCCAGCAGCAGAAGGAGAAGGCGCTGGCCGATGGTATCAGGCAGGTGATGTGTGCTGACGATATCAGCGTCGCCAGGACCGACACTGTTAGCCAGACAGACAACAAGGGCAAGGAACTCAACTATGTGATCTATCAGGTGAACGATGCACAGCATCAAGACCTTGGTGCCGCCGTGGAGTCGACCACCAATGGTTTTGGTGGCGACTTGAAAGTGCTGGTGGGCTTCGACCGTGAGGGCCGCATCCTCGGCTACACGCTGCTCGAACATCAGGAGACACCGGGCTTGGGTGCCAAGGCCGATGTCTGGTTCCAGCGTGGCGAGAAGGGCGACATCATTGGCAAGTCACCACAGGAGCCACTCACTGTCAGTAAGGACGGTGGACAGGTCGATGCCATCACCGCCTCGACCATTACCAGCCGTGCTTTCCTGAGCGCTGTCAACAATGCCTACAATGCTTACAAGGCTACGCCCATCGATGCTGAGACGGGGGCTACGAAGAAGAAAGAAAACTGAAAATCGAAGTGTTATGAGTTACATCAATATCATTAAGAATGGCATCGTAAAGGAGAACCCAACGTTCGTCCTGATGCTCGGCATGTGTCCCACGCTGGCTACCACCACGTCGGCCATCAACGGATTGTCGATGGGCCTGGCAACCATGGCTGTGCTCATCTGCACCAACGTCGTCATCTCGTGCTTGAAAAGCGTCACGCCCGACAAGGTGCGCATCCCTGTGTTCATTGTTGTCATTGCCGCCTTCGTCACACTGTTGCAAATGCTTATCAAGGCTTACCTGCCTGATGTCGACAAGGCGCTGGGACTGTTTATTCCCCTCATTGTTGTCAACTGTATCATTCTCGGACGAGCTGAGGCTTTCGCTGCCAAGCAGAGTCCCTTGTCATCACTCTTCGATGGCATCGGCATCGGCCTGGGCTTTACACTCGCACTGACGTTGCTGGGCATTGTCCGCGAAGTGCTTGGGTCTGGCGCCATCTTTGGCTATGCCTTTATTCCCGAGAACTACAACATCCTGCTCTTTGTGCTTGCTCCAGGTGCCTTCATCACGCTGGGCTACCTCATCGCTATTGTGAATAAGTTGCGTAACAATTCGTAATTATGGAATATCTGTTAATATTCATCTCCGCCATCTTCGTCAACAACATCGTGTTGGCGCAGTTCCTCGGCATCTGCCCCTTCCTGGGTGTCTCGAAGCGAATCAACACCTCGCTCGGCATGTCGGCAGCCGTCGCTTTCGTCATGGTACTGGCAACGCTCGTCACGTGGCTCGTGCAGACCTACATCCTCGTCCCACTTCACTTGGAGTACTTGCAGACCATTGCCTTCATCCTCGTCATCGCCTCACTCGTTCAGATGGTCGAGATCGTGCTTAAGAAGGTGTCGCCCGCGCTCTATCAGGCACTGGGCATCTTCCTGCCTCTCATCACCACCAACTGTGCCGTGCTTGGCGTGGCAATCCTCGTCATTCAGAAGGAGTATAACCTCGCACAGAGCATCATGTATGCCTTCTCGACGGCAATTGGCTTCGGCGTGGCACTCACCGTCTTCGCCGGCATTCGCGAGCAACTGGAGATGGCCGATGTTCCCAAGGGCATGCGCGGCATGGCCATCGTGCTTGTCTCTGCCGGACTGCTCAGCCTTGCTTTCATGGGCTTCTCGGGTGTCGACGGTGGCTTGCGCACACTCTTCGGTCTGTAAAATAACGTTTCACTAATACGCTCACCTCCCTCATGACTAAGAACTCACACGGTCTTCTCATGCTGCTGGTAGCTATCCTGCTGGGTGCAGGACCATTGGCAGCGCAACAGCCCGTCGGCTCATGGACGGCCGACAATGGTAATGGCACGTTCACTAACCCTCTGTTTTACGATGAGTTTTCCGACCCAGACATTCTGCGAGTGGGCGACGACTACTATCTGGCAGGTACAACGATGCACGCCGTGCCGGGGCTGGTCATTCTGCACTCGAAAGACTTGGTAAACTGGGAGAACATCAGCTACTGCTTCGATCGCTTCGACTTCACCGAAGACCGCTTCTCGCTGAAGAACCATGAGGAGATCTACGGTCAGGGCGTCTGGGCACCCTGCATTCGCTATGCCAACGGACAGTTCTACGTCTATACCAATGTGAATGGCAAGGGCCTGCAGTGCTATACGGCGAAAGACATCCGTGGGCCGTGGGAGCACCATAACATGAAGGGCAACATCTACGACCTGAGCGTGCTCTTCGACGACGACGGAAAGGTCTATGCCATCCATGGCTATGGTGAGGTGAAATGCACCGAGCTGGAACCCGACATGAGTGGTCCAAAGGAAGGCACCACGCGCACCATCATTCCCGAAGGGAACGGAGTGGGCGAGGGCCACCATATGTATAAGATTGACGGCACTTATTACCTTATCTCAACTGACTACCGCCCCAATGGCCGCACGCTCTGCTCGCGCTCGAAGAGCATCTGGGGGCCTTACGAGACACGTGTCATCACTGCCGATGAGACTTACGGCTACCATGCCGCATCGCTGACGCAGGTGCCACGCGGCGAGAAATATCGCATCGGTCAGGATGGTACAAAGTTCGCCCTTGGCCCTGTCGACAAGGATGCTACTGCCTGCACCAACGCCCATCAGGGTGGCATCGTGCAGTTCAGCGATGGCTCGTGGTGGGCACTGCTCATGCAGGACTTCCACTCCATTGGTCGCACCGTCTGTCTTATGCCCATGACGTGGGAGGATGGCTGGCCCATGGTTGGCCTCAAAGGCAATCTGGGACGTGCACCACGTACGTGGTTCAAGCCGGGTACCTCTCTTTCGGCTCCTGGCGATGCCGCAATCGTTTCTGCACACGCCCCCTACGACCGCTCTGACGACTTCAATTATGGAAGCCGTAAGCAGAACTTGAAACCCATCTGGCAGTGGAACCATAACCCCGAGGAGAAGATGTGGGCCATTAAGGATGGGCGCCTACGCCTGAACACCATGCCCGCTGAACAGCTGATGTGGGCTCGCAACTCGCTGACACAGCGTGTCATCGGGCCGAAGAGCACCGCCACCGTCGAGCTGTTTGTCAAGGGCATGAAGGACGGCGACGTCAGTGGTCTGGGAAACATCAACGTGCCCTGCTCATGGATAGGCGTCGTAAAGGAGGGCAAGAATCTTGTTCTTCGCTGTTTCGAGCAGTTGACGAACGACACTGTCGATGTTCCTCTCACGCAGCCGCTTACGAAGATCTGGCTACGCTGTATTGGCGACTACGACAACGATCAGGCGCAGTATGCCTATAGCCTGGATGGCAATACGTTTACGACGCTGGGACGCATGATGCCTCTGTCCTATCAGCTCATTTCGTTCCAAGGCTCGCGTCATGCGTTGTTCGCCTTTAATAAGAATGGAAAGAATGGTGGCTATGCGGAGTTCGACAATTTCTCCGTCGAAGAGCCGTGTGCTGATCGCTGCCAGAACATTCCTTACGGGCAGACGGTGCGAATCATCAACAAGGCCACGGGGCTGCCCGCCATTGCCACCACCCACGGTGTGCTTTACGACACGCACACGGGCGACAAGAGCCCGCTGGCACAGTTCAAGGTTGTTGGAACCAATGGCCTGGTGATGCTTCAGTGTGCCGATGGTCGCTATGTGAAGGTCTATGGCGATGGTCTTCCCGGCGACGTGCGCTTCACCACTGAGAAAGGTGAGGCAGAAGTGTTCCTCTGGCAGGACTTACTCGACCATGACTTCATGCTCCTTTCGCTGCGCAGCCACCTCTACCTCGGCAAGAGCCCCACTACGGGCAGTCCTTACTCAATGGATTTCCGCGGCTCCGACCCGGCACGCCGCAACGGTGCTGTTCTGCGATGGGAGAAGGTTGAAGACTGAAGTCATGTGTCAAATCGTGAAATCGTGAAATCGTGAAATAGTGAAATAGTCAAATAGTCAAATAGTGAAATAGAACGATGCGAATCAATACAGGCGAACAGCAACATGGAGACTACGAGCACTATGTCGTCGACGAGCCAGCCCCGCTGCTGGAGTTCCTGCTGAAGCAGGTGCCTCAGAGCAGGACGAAGATCAAGGCCACGCTGCAAGGACGGGGCATCAAGGTGAACGGCAAGGTGGTGACGCAGTTCGATTACTCCTTGGAGACGGGCATGAAGGTGGCGGTGTCGAAGTCGAAGCGCAACCAGCAGGGCTTTAAGAGCCGCTACGTTAAGATTGTCTACGAAGACCGATGGCTTGTCGTCGTTGAGAAGCAGGTGGGCATCCTCTCGATGGCTGCCGGCCACTCGTCGCTCAACGTGAAGAGCGTTCTCGACGACTACTTCCGTAAGTCGCACCAGAAGTGTACGGCGCATGTTGTCCATCGTCTCGACCGCGACACCAGTGGCCTGATGGTTTATGCCAAGGACTTAGAGACCGAGCAGATACTGGAGCACAACTGGCACCAGATTGTCTACGACCGCCGCTATGTGGCTGTCGTCAGTGGTGAGGTGGAGCCCGACGAAGGCACCATCCAGAACTGGCTGAAGGATAACAAGGCTTACGTCACCTATTCGTCGCCCGTCGACAATGGTGGTAAGCTGGCCATCACCCATTTCCACGTGCTGGCACGCACCACTGAGCATTCGCTGGTGGAGTATAAGCTAGAGACCGGTCGCAAGAACCAGATTCGCGTACACTCTGCCGACATGGGCCATCCTGTCTGCGGCGATACGAAGTATGGCAATGGCGATGATCCCCTCCACCGCCTCTGCCTGCACGCCTGGCTCCTCTGCTTCACGCATCCCCGTACGGGTGAGCGTATGGAGTTCGACACGCCTGTCCCTACTGCCTTCCGACAACTCTTTAAAAATTAGAGAACTTAAACCTCAAATCAAAACATGGATAACTGGACTTACTACGTAGCAGCGCTGATAGCCATCATTGTTGCTGTGTTTATCATCAAGAAGGTAGCCAGCTGCCTCATCAGGGCAATTGTCCTGATTGTGCTGTTGGCCCTGTTGGCATTAGGCTACTACTATCTCCACGGTGGAGTCACGCCTTAGTACTCCGTCTTGTCCTCCTTCTCCTGCCACATACGGAAGGCCTCCAGTGCCTCCTCGCGCAGCAGTATCTCTGAAGGCTTTTGGCGCTCTGCGGGCTTCAGATCCAGCTCTTGGTAGATAAAGTCGTCGTCGAAGCCGATAGCGGCAGCGTCCTTGCGGTCGTTGCCATAGTAAATCTTGTCCAGATGAGCCCAGTAGATGGCTCCTAAACACATGGGGCACGGCTCGCATGAAGTGAAAATCTCGCAGCCTGACAGGTCAAAAGAGCCAAGCTTCCGACAAGCTTTTCGGATGGTCGACACCTCGGCATGTGCCGTAGGGTCACACTCGATGGTAACGTTATTTGAACCCTCGGCAATGATCTCGCCGTTACGGGCTATGACGGCACCGAAAGGTCCGCCGCCATTGCGCACGCTCTCCTTTGAGAGCTCTATGGCGCGCATCATCAGTTCTTTGTTCGTCATGATTGGTTGTTTGTTTCTTCGTTATAGTATTTGTCGAATTGCTCGCGAAGGAGCTTCTGGTTCTCTATGGTGTTGCGGAGCTCGTTCAGCCTGACCTCGTTGGGCGAGCCGGGAATCCATAGGCGGATGTAGCCGTGGCGTGAGTACTTCTCGTCCATGTGCTTCACAAAGCGCTGCCAGTGCTGTTCGCGACTGAGTTCTGGGTAGTTGGCAAGCCCATACTGCACCGTGCGGCGGAACACCGTCTCGGGCGAAATGTCACGGTCGGCCTCGGCCACAATCTTGCCATAAATGCTGCGTGGACTGTGGGCTGCCGAGGCACGGTGGTCCTCAATGGCTTCCTTCATCACTTTTATCTGTTCGTTTGAAAACCAGCGCTTTAACCGTGAATCAGCAGCCAGCATCTTGCCACCGGTGATATGGTGTATGGCGCGTGGCCCCGACATACCGATGTCGTGGTAAGCAGCGATGGTATAGACCATGTTGATGTCGGCACCTGTCTGGCGCACCAGTTCCAGTGAACGGCGGATGACGCGGGTGACATGCTCCATGTTGTGGGCCTTGTCGAAAGTGGCGTACTGGGGCAGGATGTTTATGTCGATAAACTCTACGAGGTCGAGGGAGGGCGCATTGGTAATCATGGTTGCAAAGATACAACTTTTTTTAAGATTATCTGCCTTTTCCACCAATCTTTTAAATATTATTCAAGTTTCGCATTTGCTCAACATTCAGAAGTAAAGGTGCTCTTCGCGGAGTGGCTGTTGGTTTCTTACGGAGGAAACCATCGTTTTCCTCCGTAAGAAACCAACGTTTTCCTCTATAAGAAACCGTTGGTTTCCTATGAGGCTCCCATCAGGAAACCAGTGGTTTCTTTTGCTGTAGTTCTGTAGGTTTGGAAAGATACCTTTTCCGTTGCAGGTCTATACACTAACCCTCTATTTACGTCCGAAGAGACCTCCCCTCGCTCGGCTTTGCCGCTTCGCTTTGCGAAGAACCCCTCCTGTAGGAGGGGGATAAGTTACCTTTTCCGTTGCAGGTCTATCTTATCCCCCTCCTACAGGAGGGGTTAGGGGAGGTCTCTTACTGCCGATTTGGGTTATTGTTATTTCGCTCCGAGCAGTCCTGTAGTCTTCTCCTAGAAGTCCTGCAGTCTTCTCCGAGCAGTCCTGTGCTCTTCTCCTAGAAGTCCTGCAGTCTTCTCCGAGCAGTCCTGTGCTCTTCTCCTAGAAGTCCTGCAGTCTTCTCCTAGAAGTCCTGTAGTCTTCTCCGAGCAGTCCTGTAGGCCATATACTAACTATGAGTTTAGCAGATACAAATTAATAGATTATCGCTTGTCGGGCACGCCATAGTCGGCCCAGCGCTCCTGTGGGTAATAGCCTTTCAGCGTTTTCTTCTTTTCGGCGTATGCCTCTTTTACGCGATCCATCACTGCGTTCATCTGCTTCACCTTTGGCGTAAGCTCCTCGCGTAAACGCTCTACTTCGTCATTTGCTGCCGTTAACTCGCTGACGGCTTGCTCCATGGCGTCGATTTCTTCGTTTGTTACACCACCGCCGATACCGTTCAAGTGCTTGCGCAGACCCTCAATAAGATTGCGGCTTTTTTCAATCTGGATTTCTACTGTCTTAGACATCGTTCTTTTGTTTTTAGTGATACTTATGTGTTAGAAAGCTGTTGCAAAAGTAGCAAAAAAAGTTGATTCTACGAATACTACAGCGCATCACTTTTTCGTTTTTTTAAGTAGCGTATGGCCTCTCTTTTAACTTTTCTTCGTAACTTTACGGATGAAAAGTGGTTTCGTTACGGAGGAGCGATAATAGCTTCTGGTGATAGCTTGAGGCCTTTTGTTTTCAAAAAGACAATAATGTTTTTGCGCGCGTGCGAGTTAAATGCCGTTAAAGATTGGGAAAAGTGACCGAAATTGATTACTTTTGCAACCGTTTTGAAAAAGTATAGTCGCATGGACGTGAAAAAGAATTCGTTGAAGGCTTGGGTGCTGGCAGCGCGCCCGAAGACGCTGGCAGGTGCTGCCGTGCCCGTGATAATCGGGCTGTCCATGGCCTATTCATCGCTTGAGCTTCACCCTTCAGCGTCTGTCGGGCAGCGTGCAGCGTTCAACATCCTTCCCGCCTTGCTCTGCCTGCTGTTTGCCTTTATCATGCAGATAGACGCCAACTTCGTCAACGACCTGTTCGACTACCTCAAAGGCACTGACGACCGAGCAACCCGCTTGGGACCCGAGCGGGCCTGCACGCAGGGGTGGGTGAGCGTTGGCGCGATGAAAGTGGCCATTGCTTTGACGACGGTGCTGGCTTGTCTTGTCGGGCTGCCGCTGGTCGTCTATGGCGGGTGGCCGATGGTGCTCATCGGTGTGCTGTGTGTGCTGTTCTGCTTCTTATATACCACGCACCTGTCATATATGGGACTTGGCGATCTGTTGGTGCTGGTGTTCTTCGGATTAGTACCTGTGTGCATCACCTACTACCTGCAGACAACGACCGTCACGCCCCAAGTTGTCGTAGCATCGTTGGCCTGCGGACTTGTGATCGATGCCCTGCTCTTAGTGAACAATTTCCGTGACCGTGACACCGACCGTGTGGCAGGAAAGCGTACGCTCGTCGTCCGTATCGGTGCGGAAGCCACATTGCGTGTCTACCTCGGTGTGGGCCTTGTTGCTTGTCTGGCGGGCCTTGTGTTTGCGATGAACGGCCATTGGGCCGCCTTCCTGTTGCCGCTGCTCTATCTGTTGCTCCATATCAACACCTGTCGCCGGATGCGGCGTGTGTGGGAGGGGCGAGCCCTTAACGCCTGCCTCGGCGAGACGGCCCGCAACATCTTCATCTATGGCCTCACCCTCTCGCTCGGTTTTCTCATTGAACATTGACCATTGACCATTGAGCATTGACCATTGACCATTGAGCATTGAGCATTGACCATTGACCATTGAGCATTGACCATTGAGCATTGAGCATTGAGCATTGAACAAACTAATTATTGAATCTCAAACTTCAAATCAATATATAGCAGTTATGAAACTAAGAATCGCGATCCTTTCTGGTGACGGTATCGGACCAGAGATAATGTGTCAGGGTGTGGCCGTCATGAACGCCATTGCCAAGAAGTTCGGACACCAGTTTGAATATGAGGAGGCCATCTGTGGCGCTCATGCCATCGACCTCGTAGGTGACCCATACCCTGAGGCCACGCACCAGGTGTGCATGCGTGCCGATGCTGTGCTGTTTGCTGCCGTCGGCGACCTGAAATACGACAACGACCCCACGTCGCCCGTCCGTCCCGAGCAGGGACTGCTGGCCATGCGTAAGCAGCTGGGACTCTATGCCAATATCCGTCCTGTGACTACCTTCGACTGCCTGCTCCACAAGTCGCCGCTGAAGGACGAGCTTATCAGTGGTGCCGACTTTGTGGTTATCCGCGAGCTGACAGGTGGCATGTACTTCGGTGAGCGTTACCAAGGCAACGACCGTGCCTTCGACACCGATGTGTATACACGTCCTGAGATTGAGCGCATTCTTCGAGTGGGCTTCGAGACGGCTATGCGCCGTCACCGTCACCTCACCGTTGTCGACAAGGCCAACATCATGGCCACCAGCCGTCTGTGGCGCCAGATAGCAAAGGAGATGGAGGCGCAGTGGCCAGAGGTCACCACCGACTACCTGTTCATCGACAATGCCTCCATGCGTGTGCTCACCGAGCCGCGCTTCTTCGACGTTATCGTCACAGAGAACACCTTCGGCGACATCCTCACCGACGAGACATCGTGCATCACAGGTTCCATGGGACTCCAGCCGTCGGCATCGTTGGGCGAGCATACGCCGCTCTTCGAGCCTGTCCACGGCTCGTGGCCTCAGGCTACCGGCCAGAACATTGCCAATCCGCTGGCACAGATCCTGTCTGCCGCCATGCTGCTGGAGCACTTCGGCCTCAACGAGGAGGGCGCACTTGTGCGACACGCCGTCGAGGCCTCGCTTGCTGCCAATGTGCGTACACCCGACATTCAGGTCGAAGGTGGTGCTGTTTATGGCACCAAAGAGGTGGGGCAGTGGATTGTGGACTTTATCTTGAATTGAGATTTGAGATTTGAGGTTTAATAATTAGTTTGTTCAATGGTCAATGTTCAATGCTCAATGTTCAATGCTCAATGCTCAATGTTCAATGCTCAATGTTCAATGTTCAATGCTCAATGGTCAATGTTCAATCTTAGGCTTTGGTCACTGGTCTTAATGGCCACAGGACTGTTAGGGTTTGGCCCCGCTGCAGCGCAGACCCCTTGGCGGGACTCCTTGGAGGTGCTCAACCGCCAGATAGAGCGTGAGCCTCAGTCAACCGATCTGAGGCTCCGTAAGGCTGCGGTGAATATTGAGCTGAACCAGTGGGACTATGCCATCGAGGAGTATGGGCGCGTGCTCGACATGGAGCCCCGTAACCTGGCTGCCCTCTTCTACAGAGCCTATGCCAATAACCATGAGCGACGCTACCAGCTGGCGCTGAACGACTATGAGGCTTTCCTGGCCGTGATGCCAAAGCACTTCGAGGCGCAGCTGGGATTGGCGATGGTGAAGCGTAACCTGAAACGCACCACTGAAGCCATGGACCACCTGAACACGTTAGTAGAGCTTTTCCCTGACTCTGCCATGGCATACGCAGCACGGGCCAGTATGGAAGCTGAGCAAAAGCAATATGACCTCGCGCTCTTCGACTGGGACGAGGCACTGCGTCTACAGCCTGACAATGCCGATTTCAAGGCGTCGAAGGCCGAAGTGGAGGCGAAGAGAAAGGGAAAGAAGGGAAAAAAGTAAAAGGATAAAATACGAAGCAATGAGAGCAAATAGCAAAAGAAAGTGCTGGATGCTGGCAACTGTGCTGCTGATGAGCTGTCTGAATGGTTTTAGCCAGCAGCGTATTGACTACACCAATTATGTGGAGGGGGCAGCGTGCGACGATGCACAGTACTGGACCATCAATCTGGATGACCTCAGTGGTGCCGTGCTGCAGTGTGACACATGGTCGTCGCGAGGCGGCAAGGACGGGTCGAACATGACAACCCCGTTCATGGAGTACTGGATTAAGACCGACAACGGCGGCGAGTATGCCCTGCTGCCTGATGCCGAGGTGCGCCATGTCCCCATCACAGGTCTGCCAAAAGGTAAGTACGTGGTAAGCATGCTCGTGAGAACCTATGTGGAGAATATCCTGGCCTATGGTCAGTCGTGGGGCGTCTTTATGTATGCCAACGGCGTACTGTCGCACGACATCGCCAGTGGGGGCGAAAGCTCTGCGCCAGGCTTTACTGACGGCTACCACACTCGCTATGGTAACGGCTTCCATCACACGGAGACGGTAGAGCTGGAATGTGAGGTGGGCGATGACGGCACACTGGACTTCGGCATCAACACCCAGTGTTATACGAGCGATGTCAACTGGGTGGCGTGGAAAGATGTACGTCTCTATTTTCTTAGTGATGGCACGCTACCGAGTGGCGACAGCGCGCTGCCGAGTGGCGACTACTACCTGCGCAACAAGGCAACGGGGCAGTGGTTAGACGGTGGCGGCCGCTGGGGCACCGAGGGCGTTTTGGCCAGCCATCCCTGTTTGGTACATGCCCAAAAGCAAGGTACCGGCATTTACCAGCTGACAACAGAGTTTTGCAATCCTAACAATGGTCTTCGTGGCCTGGGCATTGCCGATGGCGTTCTCTACGTGGAGTGTTCCCCTGAGCAGTGGACCATAGCTGCTGCCGCCCAAGAGGGCTTTTTCACCATTGCTTGCAGCAGGGGGTTCTTAGGCAGTGATCAAGATGGCACGCTCGTCTTTACGCTGCAAGACGCCGAAGCCGACGAGGCACAGTGGCAGTTGCTCACGCGTCGGCAAATGCTGGAAGAGCTGCTTTCGGGCAAAGCCACCGATGCCACCTTCATGATATCTAATCCCCGCTTCGACCGTAACCATGACCGCGGCAACTGGGAGGGCAGCAATTTTGCTATTGGCGGAGAGGACGGCCAGTACGGCGTTGGCAATTACTGTGCCGAGGTGTGGAACAGCAACTACGACGTCTATCAGACGCTCCAGAACGTTCCCAACGGGCGCTACCGCCTCCAGGCGCAGGGTTTCTACCGCTATAACAACGTGTGGGGGAATAACACTAACTATAATGCCTATACGGCACGGAATAACGGCACTGAGCAACTCTATGCCCGAATCTATGCCGATGGCGGCAATGGCGAGGCAGAGACGTCACTGCAAAGCATCGTAAGCGAGCGTGACAACATTGCCAGTCTTGGTATATGGGTCAATCAGAGCAGTAACGAGGGCTACGGGATGCCTTTCAGCATGTCTGAAGCTGCCAATACGTTTACCGCCGGTCTCTACAGAGACAATCAGCTGGAGGTCGATGTCGTTAACCATGAGCTGACATTCGGTATTCGCAAGCAGCAGCAGGATGGTTGCGACTGGACTATTTGGGACAACTTCGAGCTAACACTGCTTGAGGCTGGCGACAACACCAACTACGTGTTTCCGGGGGACGAGACGACGATAGACATCCCCTTCGAAGAGGCAACGCCCGACAATCCTGTCGACTGCACGTCGCTGATCCAAAACCCCAACTTCAAGAGCACTACAGGCTGGCAGGGAAGTCCCAAGACCGGTGGAACATCGGCTCAGAAGGTGGCCTCGATGGGGCATTGGGAAGGTAGGAACACCTTTGACGTGGGGCAGCAGATTTTCGATTTGCCCAACGGATTGTATAAACTGACGGCACAGGGTTTCTATCGCTATGGCGACGTCGAATGGGAGGAGCACGATGACTATGGCTGGCACTCAGATAACGGCAATAACGTGTGGGCCATGTACACCATCCCCTACGCCACCATCAGCCACCGCGAGGGCTTCGAGCGACAGCTGGCCATGCTTTATGGCAACAATGCCGAGGTGGGCCTGCCCTCAATCTTCTATGGTGCCCACGACGACTATACCCACAGAGACGACTTCCAGACAGAGTTCGGATGGGTGCCGGGCTCAGTGTATGGCGCATCAGAGGCCTTCCAGAACGATGAGTACAAAGTGGAACTGTTCGTGCCCGTCACCGATGGCACACTCAGCCTCGGCGTGAAGAAAGAGATGGGCTATAAGTACGACTGGGCCTGCTGGAGCAACCTCCATCTTTATTATTTAGGCCCCGACGACCTCGAGTACGTCACCGACATCGATTTGCCTGAGTCGGTCGATATGACACAGTGGGAGAAACGGCAGCTTCAGGCAACGGTCACACCTGCCACGGCTTCCGACAAGACGATGGACTGGTGGACGTCGGACTATGACATTGTGGAGGTCGACCAGCATGGTAACCTGCGGGCAAAGAACCCTGGCTCGGCAACGGTCTATGTATCGGCCGCAGGCTCCGAGTATTATTCGGTTCAGAAGGAAATCCCAGTGACGGTGAGCACCAGTGGCAGTGCCGCAAGGCTGATTATCAACGAGCTGCAGGTGTCGAATCTCGACATGTTCCTCGACCCGTCGGTCAACTATGGCGCTTGGCTGGAGCTCTATAACCCGACAAGCCAGGGCGTATCGCTGCGCGACCTCTATATCAGCGACGATGCCAGCAACCCGCTGAAGTTCCGCCTGAACAGTCAGGCCGGTGCCGTGCCGCCAATGGGCTTCGCACTTGTGTGGTTCGATCATAACGACGAGTGCTCGTCGAATGTGAACTTCAAGCCTGACATGGATGGCGGCACCATCTTCATCAGCGATGCTGGGGGCAATACCATTACGAGCTACACCTATCCGAAGGGTACGCCTCGCACGGCGTTTGCACGAAACACCGACGGTGGCGACGTCTGGGGCATCACCGACGATCCTACGCCTGGTCGCAGCAACAACCAGAGCGAGGCCATCTACGACATCAAGACTGTGTTCGACCGCCCATCGCCGCTGGCTGTCATGGCTGCTGGCTACGACAACGATGCCATGTTTGCCCATACCGCCGGCACTGGCCTGCCTGTCTTAAAGGTTACCACTGACCCGAAGCATCTCTATAACGACACAACGGGCATCTTCGTCACAGGCATCAATGGCATCAGCGGTAGCGGCATCGACTTCCCGTGTAACTGGAACCGCGAGTGGGATCGTCCCGCCTATATGGAGTATTTTGTGGATGGTGAGCGCGTCTTTGCTCAGGAGTGCAACCTCTCGCGCTTTGGTGGATGGAGCCGCTCGTGGTATCCCTACAACTTCAAGCTCAAGGCACAGAAGCAGTATGGCAACAACTACTTCGAATATCCGTTCTTCTACGACGATAAGCCTTACCTGAAGCATAAGGTGCTACAGGTGCGCAATGGCGGCAACGACATCAATTGCCGCATCAAGGACGCTGCACTCCACAACATCATCATCACCAGTGGCTTCTATCTTGACTGTCAGGACTACCAGCCGGCCTGTGTCTATATCAATGGCAAGTACATCGGCATGCTGAACCTCCGTGAGCCCAGCAACAAGCATTTCGCACTGGCAAACTACGGTATCGACACCGACGAGATGGACCAGATGGAGGTCACGGGCGGCGTGGCGGTGAAAGCCGGTACGGCCGACGCCTTCTGGCAGTGGTACAATCTTTCGTCTTCCGCCTCCGATGAGACTGTCTACAGTCAAATCAGCGACATGGTCGACGTCGAGGAGTTTGCCAACTACATGGCTGCCGAGCTGTATCTCGGTGGCGACGACTGGCCCGGCAACAACTGTAAGGCGTTCAAGGGTTGGGATGGCAAGTTCCATGTCGTGTTCTTCGATGTTGACCAGGCGCTGCGCTACGACAGTGGATCGCTGAACCGCATCACCAATGCTGGTGAGCCACTCATGCGCATCTTCCGTAACATGCTGGGCAATGCCACGTTCCGCAAGCTCTTCATCGACAGCTACTGTCTCTTCGGCGGTAGCGTCATGCAGCCGGAGCGCTGCCATGCCATCATCGATAGCATCTCTGCACAGATGAATCCCGCCCTCGCCCTTGAGGGACTCTCCACCGAGCCTACTGCCAGCTTCATGAAGAGTGTGCTCAACAGTCAGCGTCACGACAAGATGATCAATGCACTGAAGAATTGGCAATACACGGTGAATAGTTGTTACACGCCCCAGCAGGTAAGCCTTGCCACGAACGTTGCTACGGGGCGCCTGCAGGTGAATGGCATCGACGTGCCTACGGGACGCTTCAGCGGCACGCTCTTTGCACCTGTCGTACTCACAGCCTCTGCCCCCGAGGGCTATGTCTTCCGTGGCTGGCAGGATGCTGGCGGCACCATTGTCAGCACGGCCGAGACTTACGACATCTCTAATCTTGGCGACTTCTATCTGACGGCTATCTACGAACCCCTGGCCGACGACCAACTGCTGGCTGCCCTCGCCATGCCTGTGAAGGTGAACGAGCTGAGTGCTGGTAACACCATCTTCGTCAACGACCAGTGGAAACGCAGCGACTGGGTGGAGTTGTTCAACAACACTGACGCCACGCTTGACTTGAACGGTCTATGGCTCAGCGACGACCAGAACCAGCCACTGAAATACCAGATTCAGCAGCACGTCATGCTTCCTCCGGGTGGGCACCACATTGTCTGGGCCGACGGCCTGGGTAGCGTGATGGGCTCTGAGCAGCAGCATGCCTCGTTTAAGCTGTCGAACACCGACAACCAGATGGTAATCGTCAGCAGCAGTGATGCCTTTGTGAGCAACAATGCCGACTTCTTTGACCGTTACCCACAGATGAAAGCTTTCGTTGACGGCATGACCTACCGACAGCACCGTGGCGACCAGAGCGTGGGTCGCTATCCTGATGGCGGTAGCACCTTCTACCAGATGGGTCGCCCGACAATCGAACGGGCCAACACGTTGCTCACCACTGATGAGCGGGTAGGGGAGGACGTGAGCCTGATGGGACTTCTGCCCGATGGCTTTACACTCGAGTTGGCAACTGGCTGGAACTGGATTTCGCATCCGCTTTATTCGCCCGTGGCTATTACCGACTTCCCCGAACAGACGCAGCGCATCATCAGCCAGACAGCTGAAGCCTACCGTGACACAAAGATGGGCATGGTGGGCACGTTGAGGCAGATGGACGCCGGACGCCTCTATAAGGCAAAGGTGAATGAGTCGGCATTGTTTGTTAGCAACGGAAGCTTCTCGCCAGCCAATATGCCCATCCCTCTGAAACCAGGATGGAACTGGGTTGGCTACCCCGTCAACGGCATGCAGACACTCCACGAAGCACTGGCCAACTACCTGCCCGAAGAGGGCGACTGCATCATGGGTCAGGATGGCTTTGCCACCTACGATGGCTCACAGTGGGTGGGCTCGCTCACCACGTTGCAGACGGGCAAAGGCTACATGTTCTACACCAGTCAGGCCAAGACGCTCTGCTTCCATAGTCCGCAGGTTGCTGTCAACCTCAGTCGGGTATGCCGCTCAACTCCTCAACTCCTCAACTCCTCATCTCCTCATCTCCTCAACTCCAAGTATGACTACCCCAACGTGATGGGTGTCATTGCTGAGTTGCTGCTCGACGGTGACCCCGTCGGCGACGAGCGCTTCTCCCTCCTGGCTTATAGCGACAACCAACTGCGAGGTGCCGCCACGTGGGTTGGAAGCCATGCGTTCGTGACGCTTTATGGCAATGGTGGCGAGCCCATAAGCTATCGTGCTGTCGACAACGTCGACGGCATGGTCTACGCCGTCAGTGAGACCGACAGCTTTACGCCTTCCATCGAGGGCTCCCTGATGCAGCCCCGCCTGCTCACCATCGGCGAGCCGACAGGCCAAGATGTCACCTCGCTTTCATCTTCCGTCTTACAGCTATCGTCTTCACCCGTGGGCTACTATAGTTTGAGTGGCGTCCTCATCGCCAACCGCGCTGCATCGTTACCGTCGGGCACCTACATCGTGCGCTATGCCGACGGCTCCCATCGTAAGGTTCAAATTCCTTAATCCCTTATCACAATGAAATCTTCCATCTTCCATCTTTCATCTTTAATCTTTAATCTTTCATTTTTCATCTCCCTGTCTTCCCACGCCCAGGGTGTTGTGACGATTACTTACGACGGTCCGACTGCTACTGTCGAGGTGCCCGACAGCGTGACAGGTGTGTTTACTCTGAGTGGCACAAGTGCCAACGTCATTCTGTTTTCATCCGTTTCCGACAAGGAGATTACTTACCGCCTGACGGGCTCGTCAGACGATGGCTCTTTTAGTATCACCGGTTCTTACAAGTTGCAGCTGTTGCTCGATGGACTGACGCTCACCAATGCCCATAGCGGTGCCGCCATCGAGGTGTTGACGGGTAAGAACATCGACGTAGAGCTGGCTGCAGGTACGGTCAACACCGTCAGCGATGCTTCGGGGGGCAAGCAGAAGGCTGCCATGTATTTCAAGGGACACCCGGAGTTCAAGGGTGGTGGAACGCTCAACGTGAAGGGACTGACGTCGCACGCCATCAGTGCCTCAGAGGAGATGCAGCTGAAACCCTCGCTGGGATTCATCAATGTGCTGGGTGCCGTGAAGGACGGCCTGCACTGTGGAAAGGATGAGCAGAGCGCCAGTCACAACTTCTTCCAGATGAAAGGTGGCAACGTGAATATAGCCAATGTCAATGGCGATGGCATCGATTGTGGCGACTATGGTCGCATTAGCATCGAAGGCGGTACACTGAGCATCAATGTGCCCGATAGTGCAACGGCCCTTAAGGCCGACAGCATCGTCAGCATCAGTGGCGGTACGCAGAACATCGTCGTGTGGGGAAAGGACGCAAAGGGCATTCGGGCCAACTATCTCGTTGACATCAGTGGCGGACAAACTGATATTCTCGCCATGGGCGATGGTGCGAAAGGCATCAAGGCAAAACGCGAGGACGCTGACGACACGACGGCAAAGGTCTTCAATGGTGGCTTTGCCAACATGAGTGGCGGCGCAGTGCATATCACGGCTTTGGGCAAGGACTATATCGATACGGCAACGAACGACACGGTCAAGTGTATGGGCATGAGCATAGATGCCGACCTGGTGCAGACCGGTGGCAGTGTCAGCATCACGGCAATGGGTGATGAGGCACATACCATGAATGTGAAAGGCAGCACAACGGTGCTAGCCGATGCTTTCATCACGCGGTGGCTGCCCTGGCGCTTCAATGCATACGACTATCAGTACGACATGACGGCCTATGTCGCCATCAGTCAGAATGGTACGCCCCGAACCGACTACGACGGCATGGCTGTGGCGGCTTTCATTGGTGACGAGTGTGTCGGCTATGCCGACTTTGTGGATGATAGCTATGGCCTTCTGCGCATTTATAGTAATGAGCAGTCGGTACAGGCGGTCACATTCCGACTCTATGACTACAACCTTGGTAAGTCTTTCGATCTCACGCCCAGCCGCACGGTCATCTTCTCGACATCGGCTAACATAGGTACACCAAGTGCTCCTGTTATACTGAGCTATGAAGGAGGATGGCTGAAGGGTGACGTGAATGCCGACGGACAAGTGGGTATCGGCGACATTGTTGCTATCACTAACATCATGGCTGGCATCTCTACGGACGAGGCCATGATGAAGCGTGCCGACGTAAACGAGGACAGTCAGGTGGGCATCGGTGACATTGTAGCCATCACAAACATCATGGCCGGCATCACCAACTAATAGCTTCCCTCGATTGGATGGTGATTTGGGATCGTCACTGTCCGCTAAACTAATACTCACTGTACTATGGGCCTTTTGCCAGTATATTGAAGCGCTATCACACATGGCTAAGACCTCATTCGTAAGTATGGCATTTACATTTCGTAAATGCCATACTTACGCTGTGTAAATGCCATACTTACGCTGTGTATATGCCATACTTACGTTATGTAAATGCCATACTTACGTTATGTAAATGCTATACTTACGTTATGTAAATGCCATACTTACGTTATGTAAATGCCATACTTACGTTATGTAAATGCCATACTTACGTTATGTAAATGCCATACTTATGTTATGTAAATGCCATACTTACACTCCGTAAATGCCGCCGCCGAGAAGGAAGAAGTGGAGGAAGAGGTCGAAGCGGCAAAAACGGAAGTGGCAGACTTATGGAAGAAACACGACTATCTGACTAATGCCAACCGCACGAAAGCAGAGCGCAGCAACCGTCTCGACCTTGACATCTGGAACAAGACGAACCGCTCCCAGGAACTAGATAGGCAGATGCCATATGATAGCAGTCCGATTAATTGGAATTTACTTATCTTCTAATGTGCGAACCGATAGTTTCCATTATTCGCAAATCGGTAAACTTCTTCTTATTTGGATCGAACTTCTGCATTTTTACAGCATTAGGACTTATATCTGGTGTCAGTCCTTGCTCTTTGCGGACAAAAAATAGTCTGTGCTGCTTTGGAAAACTGTCTTTTCTAATTGTATCACAGTTGTGCACAGCATTCCGCTGACGTAACGAGTCAGTTCTAATGTCTATGCTATCTTGTCTGAATGCTGTACTATCCACGATGTTTTGACCAACAGCAAAACACGGCATAAACAATAGGACGATAAATCCAATAGATTTCTTTGGTACAATCATACTAATTTCTATTGATCTGCCCGCAAGACATTGATGCATTTTGCTCTACTTGCCGTTGACGAACTCGTCGATGTCCTTGATGGCTTTGTTCAGCGAGCGCATTTCGCGATTATAGACATAGAAAAGTATAGGTGCAATTATGATGAACAACACAATTGAAATCACAAGCCTACTGGATGGGATGTTTGTGCCGTAGTGAACTTCAAGCAAAAACCAGATAAACCAGAGAAGAAGAAAAGGAATCGCAAAGAAAGTGTAAAGCTTCTCTCTGCGTTTGTAAGTCCTCAGTCTTTGCTGTGTGTTGATTACATCGTTAGCTGCCAGATACTTGTCACGGATGGTACTGACATTCCAGAAATTGAAGAATGCCTCGAAAACCATGACTATACATACGGCAATGATTGGCAGCCACGAAACACCGACTATGCTTTTTAAGATATAAACGATTAATGGCACCAATGCCAAGTCAACGACGCCGCCCCAGACACTCATTTGCTTAATCCACGCCACATGGCCCTTCATCGCTTCTTCCAGCATCTGACGGCTGACTATCTCCTGCTGCTCCAAACGGTTCTTAAACTCTGCGACCTGATTGCGCAGTTGCTCCAATTCTTTTAGGTTATTATTTTGATTTTCCATAATGTTTTGTAGTTTTATTGGTTTGACATATTCTTTAGTTCCTCCTTAATGCGGTAGAGGCGCACGCTAACGTTCTTCACCGTGATGCCCATGACGGCGGCAATCTCCTCGTAGGTCATGTTCTCCAGCCAGAGCAGGATGATGGCGCGGTCGAACTGCCCAAGCCGTGCGATGCGCTGGCGCAGCATTTCCATTTGGCGCGAGTTCTGGTTGGTTTCCGCCTCCTCGTAGGGGTCGATGTCCATTGTCAGCGGCACCGTCTTATTTCGTCGTTTCTTACGGTCGAGCGAGATGCAGACGTTCAGGCTGACGCGGTAAATCCAGGAACGCACATCGCCGCGCTCCTCAAACGAGGGCAGGCTCTTCCACAGGTTGATGAGCACCTCTTGGAACAGGTCGGCCACCTCGTCCTGGTCGTTGGAGAACATGTAGCAGACGGTGTAAATCGTGCTGCGGTTCTCCCTGACCATTCGTTCAAATTCAC
>JAFPZD010000171.1 GCA_017417465.1 Prevotella sp.
ATGCAGGGGCGCAGGCAGTCCTGCCAGTAGTCGTAATGGGTGAGACGGCGCAACGAGGCCTCGATGCCTCCCAGCACGATGGGCACATCGGGATAGAGCTCGCGCAGTATCTTGGAATAGACAATGGTGGGATACTCAGGCCGCAGGTCGTGGCGCCCGTCAGGGCTATAGGCATCCTCGGAGCGCAGACGGCGGTTGGCGGTGTATTTGTTGACCATCGAGTCCATGCATCCTGGCGAGATGCCGAAGAAGAGGCGCGGACGCCCCAGCTTCTTGAAGTCGCGCCAGTCGCCATGCCAGTCGGGCTGTGGCACGATGGCCACACGAAAGCCTGCCGCCTCGAGGGTGCGGCCAATGACGGCAGCGCCAAAGGAGGGATGGTCCACGTAGGCATCGCCCGAGAAGAGGATGACATCCACGTAGTCCCATCCTCGCAGCTCCAACTCCTTCTTCGTCGTGGGCAGAAAATCCGTCAGCCTATATTCCATCAATTGAATGGTGTGCCTTGGAAGGAGCGGGCGGTCATGCCGAGGTTGTTGTTGCCTCGGTTCTTCCAGTTGATGAACAGCAGTACGAGCTGCTGCAGACCATAGGCCTTCATGTTCTGATGATAGATGACGTCGAGGCACAGGTCGAGCAGTCGCTTGTCCTTGCCGGCCTCCGACTCGAGCATGGAGCGGATGTTGAGCTTCAGCTTGTCGAGCACCTGTTCGTCGACATAGCCGTTGGAGTCGATGAGATCGCGGAAGAGCTGATAGTCTTCCAAAGTCTGGAGGTGTTCCTCGCTGACGTCGATGCTGCGAGTACCACTGGAGTTAGCTTGAATCTTGTACATAATAAACAGTATTTTAGTTAATGAGTTATATGAGTTTACACCTTATTTATTTTAATAGGAACGTCAGGATGCCGCGCATGATGGAAGCCTGCTTCTGCTTGCCCTGAATGCACTCGAAGGGCACGCCCATGGCAAAGAGACGATAGTCGCTGCCCTGATAGGCGATGGCTGCCCCAGAGCCGTCGGCATACTGCATGGCGGTGAAGGCAGGAGCCACAGGCAGGAGAATGTCTGACTTGGTGGCGGCATAGTGCTCTTCGTTGAGCTGCTTGTAGTAGTTCATGCTGGTGCCCAGACCGTTGAGCTGATTGGAGGCACAACGGGAAACGCCGCCCGGCATACATTTCAGCACCTTGCTGAGGAATACCTGCTCATTGTCCGTCGGCATGTCGCTAGTCAGGTAGGCACCACTGACGAGCAGGGAGCCACCTTGCGAGGTGTAGGCCTGCAACACATACTGCATGGCATAGCTGATGCCCTTATAGTAGGCGAGGGTATGGCTGTCGTTGCGCTCCAGACCGAGGATAAGGTCAAGGGCGTCATATCCGGAGGCTATCAGTTTGGTGCTTTCCAAAGCCTCGCTGGAACAACTGGCGATATTGTACTCACGACTGGCGGCAATGGCCTCGGCATGTGTCTTGACGTAGTTGAAGTCGTTGCCGGCAATGAGCATACCCGTCAGCTCCTCGCTGCTATAGCCCAAGCCACCATTCTCGATGCCCATCTGCGAACGCTCGAAGTTCACCTGACGTCCTGACCATCCGTAGGTAGGGCCATAGGTGATGCCAGGGTCTTCGTCGAGGTCGAAGCCCTGCTGGTCGAGGGTATTCCTGATGGCCGGAGCAGAGAGACGGTGGAAGCCATTGACGATGAGCACCGTCTTACGGGCCTTCGGCGAGCGATAGGCGGAAAGCACCTCCGTGGGAAAACTCTGACCACCGCGATTCACTGCTGTCACCTTGAAGTGGTAGAGCTGGTCGGGGTCTATCTTGAGGTCGTATTTGGTGTCTTGGATGTAGGTGCCATTATCAAAGTCGGCATCACCGATAGCCGTATACACTATATAACCCGTGGGCTTGGAGGTAGGCTCCTGTGGATCGTCCACAGCACTCCACGCCAGGCGTACCTCGTCCTTCTCCTTGAAGAAGACGCGGAAGTTGTTGGGCGCCAGCGGAGCAACGATGAATGGCCGTCCGTGCTGGTCGTTGACATAGCGCAGGATGGTCTTATAGATAGAGCGTGCCAGGGTGAAGCGGAAGTTGGGGTCCTGACCGTAGAGCATGTCGGGGAAGTTCTGGTGCGACATGGTTTCCAGAATGGCGCTGGGCACCTCGGGCAGTCGTGTCTCAGAGTAGTTGCGGTCGAAGATTTCACGACGATTCCATTGTCCGTACTTATATTTGATGTCGAGCACCTCATTGCTCAGCAAGGCATCGGCCAAGTCGCGCGATGCCATGCGGGAGATGCCGGCATTGAGCTTGCCGTCGTGAAAATTGGTGGTACACACCGACAGCGCGCCAATCAGTCCCTTGCCGTCTCTGGCATAGCCTGCGTCGCTATGTACGGCCAGCGACAGTTCGAAAGGAACCTTACGCCCCTCGATGGTCGGCATATAGCACGAGCCGCCACCTAAGAGATTGGTCGTCAGCGAGCGTACATTGATGTCGTCGCCATAGTCGTTCTGACCGTCCTTGGTGCTGTAGACAGCGTAAGGCATTCCTGCCCATTGAGCCGAATAGCGGGCACCCTCCAAGGCTCGCGGCAGTCCGCTGACCGTGCCGTTGCGCTCGATGTTGCCCATGCCGCCGCCAAAGCGCACGGCATCAGTGGTCACCACACCGTGTTTGCGGCTGTGGTTGGTGATGGTGACGCGGTTATAGATGCTGTAGCCCTCGTCGAAATCGAAGGTGCCGAGATACACCCATGTCGAGCCACCCATCTGCTGATTGACATGAAACTGTGTCTTCTCGCCTTTGTGCCACACGGTATAGAGGGCATCGTCAACGCTATTGTCCAGCGTCTGATAACTGACATAGACAGCATAGCGTCCAGCCTTTGAGAAGTATGGCTGATAGATGGCCAGCGTCTCGTGCGACACGTTGCCGGTGGTCTTGGCCATACGTGCAGTACCAGCCTCGAAGGGATTCTCCTGAGCGTGGTAGTAGCCAGCATGCCAGGCAAAGCCCTGCTGAGAGGTGGTCTGCCATTTGTTGCTGCCGTTAGACTCGATGTAATTCTGCTTGGGAGCATCGTTGTCGACGATGACTTCCTCCTTCTGCCAATCGCGTTCACGGGGTGTGAAGACTACGGCACCGGCCATCTCCAACATGGGAATGAGGTAGGGGATGACGATGGTCTGCGTAAAGAGGTCTTCGGTGGTGCAGAAGAGTTTGGGACGCTGGAAACGCCAACGGCCTTCCTTGTTGTCGTAGTAGCGGCCATGGCTGGCCCATAGGGCGATGTGGCGGTTTTGCAGTCCGTGGGTATACTTGACGGGCGACGAGATGTTCTTGACCCATGGCTGACCGTTGTAGTCGATGTTGCCCCAAAGGCGTGACTTATCGGCATTC
>JAFPZD010000172.1 GCA_017417465.1 Prevotella sp.
AAGGACATCAAAAAAGCCATTGGCATGTTAAAAGGAGTAGGCAACGTCACGGTGCCACGCCGTAAACGCATCTCCGCATACGAGCGTTCTCTGCAAGAACTCGAAGAAGGACGCGTGTACGAGGCCAAGGATGTGGATGACCTGTTCAAACAATGTCTTGGATAAGGTAGGCTATGTACACCATCAAGTTTACAGGCGAATTCAAACGCCAGATGAAGATGTGTGAGCGACGCGGCTACGACATGGAGCTATTGCGCGAGGCCATCCGCATACTTTCCACAGAGGGCAAGCTACCAGAGAAATACTTGCCACATCAGTTACACGGTGATCGCCAAGGGCAGTGGGAATGTCATATCCAGCCAAACTGGTTGCTTATATGGAAACAGTACGACAGAGAACTTGTTCTCGTCATGCTGAATACGGGCACTCATTCCGACTTATTCAGCAAAAAGTACAAGAAGTAGCGCTGACACAGGTTTGGATTTCGAAGGAATCCAGCACTGAACTCAAGAAAAGCAGAAATTTCCGCCGAGACATCCGCAACAGGATGGGCCCGGCGGTTTCCGTTTTGTCTCACGTATCGTCACTGAATCGCCGAGGCGAAGAAAGAAGAAAAAAATTATAAACAATAAAAACTATAAGATTATGAGAAAATTAAATCGATTAACAATGACGCTCGCACTGCTCATCATGGCAGTCGGCGGAGCGTGGGCGCAGGACACGTACAACGTGACCTTCAAGGCCAACAACAAAACCACGACGGTGGAGAACGTCACGCTGCCACACACGTTCAAATGTGATGGTTTTACTGAAGAAGGCGAACTCGACCATATTATGAAGGAACTCTATGGATTGAGTAAAGGCTGTTGTGGAAATGACGCTCCAACCTCCTCTGGCAGTGAGAAGGTAACTGGTGGTATAGAAGATGGCAACCAATTCATCACCATCAGCGCCCCCTTCGAAGGTACTGCTACGGTTAATGGTATTTATGAAGGTGAGACCTACCAAGGCTTTTACTACTCCCTCGAAATCACCTGTGCCGTTTACGAGCCCACCGAGTGGTCGCTGACCCCCGACGCCGACAAGAAGGTATGGACTCTCGACAAGATGCCCGCCAGCGACGTCGAGCTGCAGGTGGAGTACTTCGCCGAGAGCAACCTCTTCCTAAGCAAGGACGCTCTGGCCGACGAGGGTAGCATCGCCGTGACCGCTGGCGACTTAGGCGTACAGTTCGGCGACGACGGCAAGTCTGCCAACACCGTCACCGAGGGCACCCCGATGACCGTCACCTACAACGGCGCGAAGAAACTCCTCGGCATGAAGGTGGAGAAGAAGGTGCCGGCTCTGCTGTCAATCGAAATCGGCGGACATGTTACGGCTACCATCTACTACTTTGAAGGTGAGACGTGGGAACAGGCCATTCAGAACCATCCCACCGAGAATTCGGCCTGGAAAATTCAAAATGGTTATATATCTGGCAATGGGGTTAATCTGACTGCAGGTGGTAATCCTGTATCTCCCAACAGTACCATCGACCCGAAAGCTGACTACCATTTGTGGTGGACGTAACTCGCCTCTCGCGCGTATATAATATAAAAGGTATAAACAACATAAAGAAATACAATATATGAAAACAATATCGAGATATATCATGACGCTCGCGCTGCTACTCACGGCAGTCACGGGCGCGTGGGCCGCAGACACGTACACCATTACGTTCTCAGCCAACGGCAAGAATAAAACCTACACGGATGTAACACTTCCGGCTGAATACAGGTGCGAATATGGTACTCCAGGCGAGCTCGACAACATTATTCAGGAGCTGTATGAACAGGATGGTGGCCATGCTATCTCAAACGCAACTCCGACCGTTACGGGTACTGATGCCATAACCCCCGGTTTGATACCTATTGATGATTACGCAATGATTACTATCACTGCCCCCTTCACCGGCAAGGCAACGGTTTCGGGAACATATTCTGGTTGGAGTAATTCTGGTAGTTCTATCAGCAACTACAGCATCGAAATTACCTGTGTCGCCCCCAACGCCGAGCCCGCTGAGCCCGCCATCGACTTCAAGTGGGACGCTGCAACGAAGACCGGCACCTTCACCATGCCCGCCTACGACGTGGAGATTGCTCCCATCTACGCTCCCACGGCTATGTTCGCCACCGACGGCAACCTGGTGCTGACACCGACAGCCATTGAGGGCATCTTCGCCGAGAGCACCGATGCTATCGTCACCCCGGGTAAGGTAGCCATGATTGGCGAGACCGAGAACCCGCAGGGCACCGTGATGTACGCCGTCACCAGCACCAACCAGGCTACAGCTCCCGCACTCACCGCCTTCAGCGCCGACGTGCCCACAGCCAAGGACATCCCCGTCGGTAGCGAAGTCCTGGTATGGTACTACATCAAGGGCGCCGACACCCCCGAGGGTGAGAAAGCCACTGCCGAGAACACCTTCAACGACTCGGAAATCGCCAGCATCACCGTCACCGTGCTCAGCAACAAGTTCGACATCAACTTCAAGGCCGCCAACGCCAACACCATCGAGGCCGGCAAGGCTACCGTGAAGGTCGGCGACGAGGCTGCCGAGGTCACCGAGGGTAAGCTCGAGGGCGTGAAGATGGACTCGAAGGTTACCGTCACCGCCAAGGATGGCTACAAGTTCCGCAAGGTCGAGGTAAAGAAGAAGGCGGAGGCTAAGCCCCTCGCTAATGCCACTGCCGAGGACTTAGGCAAGGTGGTTTGCGCTGCAGGCCATCTGCACGATGCGAAGACCGCCGTGCCCAGGAGCTGCACCGCCGTGGGCATCCTAGGCAAGGTGACGACGACCGGCCACGGACTGATCCTCGCCCTCTCTGACGCTACGTCGCAGACATGGAACACCATCAACGGCTGGACGTCTGCCTCTTACGCCGGCACCACGCTGAAAGTGCTGCCCGACGATGCCGCCCGTGGCACCAATCTGACAAGCTACACCACGCTGGGCGGGACTACCGTGTCGAACTGGGCAGTGGCGCAGAAGAGCGACTATGAGGCCATCTTCACCAACCTCGGCTCGACTACTGGCGACAGCGACGGGATGACTTACGACGGCAATGTGAATGCCTACATCACCACAGGTGTTGGCGGCACCGCCATAACTGACGTCTATTGGTCAGCTACGTACCGCCAAGGCAACATCTGTTGGAGCTTCGACTACATTTCTTGGGGCAACTACAATAAGACGGATAGTCTCCGTGTTTGGCCAGTGCTCGCTTTTTAACCCTCGCGCACGTATATATAATATAAAAGGTAAAACATAAAAAGAATACAATATATGAAAACAATATCAAGATATATCATGACGCTCGCACTGCTCATCACCGCAGCCACGGGCGCATGGGCACAGACGGAAACGCTGCTGACCACTATTACGCCTACAGGAAAAGGCTCCTACAGTGAAACAACAGCTGGAGTAGTTACAGTTACACTTAGCAATGTGCGTCGTTACAATGGAGATTTTGGATGGTTATGGGGTGGATCAGGTTCTGTGACAGTTGAAGCGAAGGAAGGATACACAATCACCAGATGTGTGTTCAAACAGAATGCTAAAACTCCTGTCACGATTACTACATCACCATTTGCAATTACTTTTGATGATAGAGGGGACTGTGTACAAAATGATGATATGGATGGTGTCACATCGATTGAAGTCTATGGGCCTGCTGCCCCCGCCGAGCCCGCCATCGACGTGACCACCAACGCCGCTGAGGAAGGCGCCACCTTCACCGAGGCTTCGTTCGAAATGCCGACCTACGACGTGAACTTCAGCTACGAGCTGGTGCGCGACATGAGCGTGCAGATGACCGCCACCATGGGCGACGGCACCGACGGCGAGCGCTACCGCGTGAAGAAGAGCGAGCAGAAACCCGGTAAGTACGAACCCGCCGAGATGGACATGATGGAGGTGGTGGCACTCGTAGCCGTGAACGACGGCATCGAGCAGAAAGCCCTCACACTGAATCAGGACTACTTCTGCCTCATCTATAAGCTCAACGAGCAGACACAGCAGCCCGATGGCGACGGCGTAGAACTCAAGGACTTCGACTTCGCCCCCGGCCTCTACGCTCTCAAGGCCTTCGCCACGGACGGCAGCAACTACGACGGCGAGACCGCCCTCTCCAACACCTTCGTGCTCTTCGAGGGCTACCAGGTGGTCATCCCAGCCGGCGAATACGTGACCTACTACAAGGACGAGGCAGTGAGACTGGATGAGAAGGACATGAACGACATCGAACTCTGCACCATCACCGCTGTAGAGGACGGAAAGGCCGTGCTCAGCGACAACTTCGACGCCATGATGGCGGACACACCGTTCCTGCTGAAGAACACTACCAACGAGGAGAAGACCATCCTGCTCATCCCATGCAACGAGCCTAACATGGCCGTAACGGTTGCCGACGAGTTCATCGGCACACTGACCGAGAAGACCTTCACCGACGAGGAGATGGGCGCTGGCGACTTCTACGTCTGCAACGGCAAGGAGTTCATCAAGGTTCGCGGCGCTGGCACACTGGCTGCCAACAAGGCATACCTGAAAGTCACCGGCAACGCTCCCGCCTCTATCCCATTCCGTCGCAGCATCGACGGTGGCGAAGGCACAACGGGCGTTGACCTAATTGATAATGGAAAATTGATAATTGATAATGACGGATGGTACGACCTGAACGGACGCAAGCTCAATGGCAAGCCTAGCCAGAAGGGTGTCTATATCAAGAACGGAAAGAAGATTGTGATTAAATGAGGAATGTGGAATGAGGAATGAGGAATGGTCGCCTGCGGCGATTGTCAATGAAGAATTGAGAATTCTAAATTCAAACATCGAGCGAAGCGAGAATCATTCAACATTCAACACTCAAAATTCAAAATTCAAAAAATTAAGAATATGAAAAAGATATTTTCGATATTAGCACTGGCTCTCGCGGCAATGACCGCGAGCGCCAAAGAGGCAGGCTTCGACCTGACTGTAGGCAAGAGTGAGAAAGGAACCGTCGTATTCCGGGTGAACAACTCGGAAGTGAAGAGCGCATCGGAGGGTGCTGCCGTGACCATGAAGATTACGCCCGAGGGCGGATACGTGGTTAAGGAAGTGACCAACTCGCTATATACTGACTGGAACAGCGCACGCGCCCAGGCCATCGACATCACCACCGGCGTGGAGATGAAACTGCAGAGCGTGAAGAAGGACGCCCAGGGCATCTATACCTACACCTACACCTTCACCATGCCACGCGCCAACGTGGAGGTGAATGCCGAGTACGACATCGAGATTCCAACGCCCGCCGAGGACAAGAAGGACGAGGAGAAAGAGGTGACCGACGTGAAGCTGGACATGCAGCCAACAGAGGGCGAGCAGCCCAAGCACGACCAGGCAACGGGCATCACCACCATCCCCGTTGACATCACCGGCGTAGAGGTTCCCCAGGGGGCTCCACAGGAAATCGTCATCGAGGTGAAAGCCCAGACACAGGTCGGCAACAACGTCTTCGTGGTTCGCGAAATCAAGGCTGACGCCTTCAGGACCAACAGCCAGAACGTCAAGGTGACCAAGGTCATCCTGCCCGACACCGAAGAGGCGCTGAAGATTGCCGAGGGCGCCATGAGTCCCAACGGCGCACCCATCGAGGTGCAGACGCCGCTGGCACTGCTGGACGACTACGCCCTGATGCAGACGCTGAAGGACAACTTCGAAGGCAAGCTGATTACGGCCACTGCCAAGGCTCCGCAGCGCTTCTGGACCTTCTCAAGCGGTGTCGACGTCTTAGTGCCCGAGGGAGTAACCGTCTATCGCGCCTTCATGCAGGACGGTACCATCCGCACCCTGCCCATCGAGATGGCTAACGCCAGCGGCATCATCCTGGCCAACAACGGCGTACTGCTCTCGTGCAACTCGCTGACGGGCGGTGCCGTCTACACCTTCGTGGCCAACCCGGGCAACCAGCAGAGCGGCA
>JAFPZD010000018.1 GCA_017417465.1 Prevotella sp.
ATTATATATTATATATAGTAAAATTCAATTCCCCCATTTTTCGCAATATGAAAGTACCTTAATGGGACGATGGGACGATGGGACGATGGGACAAAATGCATTGAGAAGAGAAAAATAAACCCTTAAACAAAAATTAACGCTATGTGGCTCCTAAAATTTGTGAGTTACATTTTTTTTATGTATCTTTGCACCATGATATGAATATTAACTAAAAACTATAGGCATTATGAAACGATCGCTTTTCC
The DNA here is from genome assembly GCA_017417465.1 of Prevotella sp. Taxonomy (GTDB): domain Bacteria; phylum Bacteroidota; class Bacteroidia; order Bacteroidales; family Bacteroidaceae; genus Prevotella. The sequence goes on from JAFPZD010000018.1 coordinate 246, forward strand.
TTTTGATAGTGGGCTTGCTCACCTGTTTGGCAGGCTTTGCTAAGAACGAGATGCTCATCGCGCCCGATGCAGCCTCCGACATCCTGATTGACGCCACGCACTTCCCTGACGCCAATTTCCGCCAGTGGGTTAGCGAGAACTGCGACACCGATGGCAACGGTGCGCTCAGCGAGAGTGAGCTGGCGAAGACACACATCAATGTGCAGGGCAAAAACATTGCCAACCTGAAGGGTATTGAGTACTTCACGGCGCTGACTTCCCTGCGCTGTTCCCAGAACCAGCTGACAGCGTTGGACCTCTCGAAAAACACGGCGCTGACTGACCTGCGCTGTTACCAAAACCAGCTGACTGCCCTTGACGTGTCTGCCAACACAAAGCTGGCCACCATCTACTGCTACCAAAACCGCATCCGTGGCATGGCCATGAGCAACTTCATTGCCAGCCTGCCCACGGTGAGCAGTGGTGAGCTGCGCCCCTTCAACAACATTGAGGGTGTCGACGAGCAGAACACCTACACAACGGCCGACGTCTTGGCAGCTATCGACAAGCATTGGAAAGTGGTGGACCCCAACGCCCAACCGCTCATCCTCTTCATCGACGCTGACAATATCCCCGACGCCGCTTTCCGTGGCTACATCAGTGAGTACGTCGACAGGAACGGCGACGGCATTCTCTCGATCGACGAGGCCGACGTCATCACAGAGATGGACATCAGTGGTCTCGGCATTGCCGACCTTACGGGCATCAACCGCTTCAACAACCTGGAGCACCTTGACTTCTCGCACAATAGCATCAGTAGCTATTCCATACTTTCAAAATCTAAACTGACGACCCTCATCTGCAATGACAATCAGCTAACGACGCTGAACCTGCGTGGCTCGAATCTCACCACCATCAGATGCTACAACAACCAGCTTGCCTCCGGCGGCATGAGCAGCCTGATAACCCTGCTGCACGATGCATCCACCGAGTGCAAGCTCGTGGCCTACTGCACCGTGGGCAACAGCGAGGGCAATGTCAAACCCACCGATACCAATGTGGCCAAAGCCAACAGCAAGAACTGGCACGTCTACACCTTTGACGGCATTGCCGACCATGAGCTGTTCTCGAGCAACATCCTCCTCGACAAGAACAACTTCCCCAGCGCCAATTTCCTGATTTGCGTTCGCGACCTCGTCGACACCAACAAGGACGGCTCGCTCAGTGAGGAAGAGCGCCTTGCCGTCACTGAGCTCAGAGTCCAGGCGCGCGGCATCACCAGCATCAAGGGCATCGAGTTCTTCCCCAACCTCACCTTGCTGGACTGCTCCTACAACCAGCTGACTGAGATCGACCTGTCGAGGAACACCCGCCTGCAGACACTCTATTGCCAGTGGAACCAGCTTACCGGCCTCGACCTCTCTTATAATCCCGACATCAACGACGTCAGCTGCTACGGAAACAAGATCTACTCCAGGAGTATGGACGACCTGCTCTATAACCTGCCAACGGCCAGCGCTGACGGGGGCCGCATCATTATCAAGGACACCCAAAGCAGCGACGAGCAGAACAACTTTCCCTCATACGCCTCTGTTAGCCTCGCCAACGACAAGAACTGGAAGGTGTACACCCGCACCGGCTACGAGGTCACCGAGGTGGAAGTGCTCAAAGACGTACAGATCAATGCCATGAACTTCCCTGATGAAAACTTCCGCAACTTTGTCAGTTCAAATTTCGATTGGGACGAAAACGGCATACTCAACAACTACGAGCTTCAGAATGTGGACTATATAGCCTGTTCTTCGCTCGAGATTGCCAGCCTCAAGGGCGTGGAGTTTTTCCCAAAACTGACAGAACTCCAATGTCAAAATAACAAGCTGACAACCCTCGACCTTTCGAAGAACAAGTTGCTGAAGGCGCTCGATGTTAATACCAACAAACTGACAGCACTCGATGTGACAAACAACAGGGCACTGACGTATTTGTCGTTCTACTCCAACAATCTGACTGCCATCGACCTTTCAAACAATGTGGAACTAACTTATCTCAACTGCGAAAGCAACGAGCTCACCACGCTCGACGCGTCGAATAACGTCAAGCTTACCTTCCTCGATTGTAATTGGAACAAACTCACATCGGTCAACGTGTCGAACCTTAAGGCACTGGAGTATTTTTACTGTGGTGAAAACGAGCTGACCACCCTCGACCTGTCGGACAGCAGGGATCTGCAATACCTTGGGTGCAGCTACAACCCGCTGACTGTGCTCGACGTGACGAAAAACAAGAAGCTAGAGCGACTCGGGTGTTATTGTTGCGCAATTAGCGACCTGAAGGTGACAGGTTGCCCATTCTTGTCGTCCATTGATTGTACCCTTAACTCCCTGACCAGCTTGGACGTCTCCGGATGCAGCAGCCTAAACGAGCTATGGTTTGGCGGTAACAACATTTCCGGAACGAACATCGACATACTTGTAGAAAGTTTGCCAAAGGTGGAAGATGGCACCCTCGTCGTAGTGTGTGGAGATTATTACGATAACATCTGCACCGCTTCGCAGATGTTTGTGGCACGAAAGAAGGGATGGAAAGTATGGTCATCTCACCAGGAAAACTACTTATACGACACTTACGTGGGCGCCTTGCCCATCGAAATCAACGAGACCTACTTCCCCGACCCCGTTTTCCGTAGGCTGGTTTTCACCGACTACGACCTCGACAAGAACGGCCAGTTAGATGTCGATGATGTAATTGGGGTCTCGACGATGGACGTCAGCAGCTATGGCATCGGCGACCTCACAGGTATCGAGTACTTCTACGTGCTGCAGGAACTCAACTGCTCGAACAACAAGCTTTCCTCGCTCGACATGGCCTACAATGGTGATTTGAAGAAGCTCCAGTGCTACAAGAACCGTTTGCAGGGCGACGCCATGCAGAAGTTCTTCGACGACCTGCACAGGGCAAATTGGACAACCCCCGGGCAGTTAGTGCCATACTATACAGGCAGCGGTGAAAGCAATAGCAAACCCACCAATGCCCAGGTGGCAAAGGCTAACAAGAGAAACTGGGATGTCTATTCCTACGACGGCAATTCGTATACTGAGATGAAGGTCGCCGAGGTCGACATCAACGAAACCAACTTCCCAGATGAGATCTTCAGGACTTACGTCAGCAATAACATCGACAAGGACCACAATGGAAAGCTGACATACAACGAGCTCGACGTGGTCGAAGAGCTGAATGTCGCCTATATGGGCATCATGAGTATGAAGGGCGTGGAATACTTCACCGAGCTGAAGGAACTCATCTGTCATAACAACGAACTGACGGCACTCGACGTGTCGGCCAACACGAAGCTCACCAGACTTGCCTGCGGACAAAACAAGATTCAGAGCCTCGATGTGACAAAACTGACCGAGTTGGCCAATTTCCATTGCTCGAACAACCAGCTGACCACGCTCAATGTCACGAAGAACACCAAGCTCTGGCGATTCTATTGTGCACGCAACCAGCTCACCAAGCTCGACGTCACGAAAAACATCGCGCTGGATACTCTCTACTGCTGGGGGAACCCGCTGGGAACCCTCGACGTGTCGCAAAACAAGGTCATGAGATACCTCAGCTGTTTTGATTCTCAGCTGACCTCGCTTGACGTGACGAAGAACACAGCGCTGGAGATTCTTGTTTGTGATTACAACAAGCTGACTACACTTGACGTAACGAAGAACACGGCACTGAAGAACCTCGTTTGTAATTACAACCAGCTGACCTCGCTTGACGTGACGAAGAACACAGCACTGACGGATCTTACATGTACTAACAACCAGCTGACCACGCTTGACGTGACGAAGAACACAGCACTGAAAGGTTTGGATTGTAGCTCCAACCAGCTGACCACGCTTGACCTGACGAAGAACACGGCACTAGAGTACCTTTATTGTGGCTCCAACCAGCTGACCACGCTTGACGTGACGAAGAACACGGCGCTGGAGTACCTTTATTGTTATTCCAACCAGCTGACCACGCTTGACATGACGAAGAACACAGCGCTGGAGTACATTTCATGTTCTAACAACCAGCTGAACACACTTGACGTGACGAAGAACACGGCGCTGGTGCAACTTTTTTGTTATTCCAACCAGCTGACCTCGCTTGACGTGACGAAGAACACAGCGCTGGAGTTTCTTTCATGTTTTTCCAATAAGCTGAACACACTCGATCTTTCGAATAACAAGGAATTGTTAGGCATGACATTCTATAATAACCACATTCGCGGAGCCGGTATGGACAACATGCTGCAAAGCCTCTACACCCCAACAAAAGAGTTCAGCTACATTATATACCTGATGAACGAAACCGAGGGATCGAATGAGCAGAACTTCTGCACCAAGGCACAGGTGGAGATAGCCAACAATAAGAACTGGGTGTTGGCGACAACCTATGATAACTGCTCTTCTTGGTATTTTTACTATGGCGCCGATTTGATCGGTGACGTGAACGGCGATGGCACGGTAGGCATCGGCGACATCGTGGCCATCACGAATGTCATGGCAGGCATCGAGACCGATCCAGACGTGGTGAGCCGTGCCAACGTCAACGGTGACGAGTCGGTAGGTATCGGCGACATCGTGGCCATCACCAATATCATGGCGGGAATTGAGGATTGAGAATTGAGATTTATAAATACATTTTTCCTTAAAAAGTTTGGGCGTTTGACGATTATTTCGTATCTTTGCACCAAATTCGGATAAATACTAAAACGACAACCTATCATTACTAATAACTTAAACCCCAAATTATGGATAGTAACAAGGAACTGATTGCCCAGTGCGAGGCAATTGCAAAACAGTGGCTTGCTCCGGCCTTTGACGAGGAGACACGTAAGGAAGTACAGGCAATGCTCGATGCTGAGGACAAAACGGCGCTCATCGACGCCTTCTACCAGAACCTGGAGTTCGGCACCGGTGGCCTGCGCGGCATCATGGGTGCCGGCACCAACCGCATGAACAAGTACATCGTGGGCATGGCCACACAGGGCTTCGCCAACTACGTCAACAAGGCTTTCCCCAACATTCAGCCCGCCGTGGTCGTAGGTCACGACTGCCGCAACAACGGCCGCATGTTCGCTGAGACCGTCGCCGACATCTTCTCGGCTAACGGCATCAAGGTGTACCTCTTCGAGAGCCTTCGCCCGACGCCTGAGATTTCGTTCGCCATTCGCCAGCTGGGCTGCCAGGCCGGTGTGAACGTCACCGCTTCGCACAACCCGAAGGAGTACAACGGCTACAAGGCTTACTGGGATGACGGTGCGCAGGTGCTGGCTCCCCACGACAAGGGCATCATCGACGAGGTGAACAAGGTGAAGATCAGCGATGTGAAGTTTGAAGGCAACAAGGAACTCATCGAGATTATCGGCGGTGAGATGGACTGGGACTACCTGCAGGCTGTGAAGGAAGCTATGGTCGACCAGGATGTGATCCTGCGCCATAAGGACCTGAACATCGTCTACTCGCCCATGCATGGCACAGGCCGCGTCATCATTCCTGAGGCACTCCGCTCATGGGGCTTCCAGAATATCCACGTGGTACCCGAACAGATGGTCATCGACGGTAACTTCCCTACGGTGGTCAGCCCCAATCCTGAGAATGCTGAGGCTATGACATTGGGTATGAAACTCGGTACACGCCTGAATGCCGACCTGGTGATTGCTTCCGATCCTGATGCCGACCGTCTGGCCATCGTCTGCCGCAACGCTAAGGGCGAGTGGGAGATACTGAACGGTAACCAGACCTGCATGATGTTCTGCTGGTATATCATTGCCAACAAGAAGAAGCTCGGCCAGTTGAAGGGCAACGAGTTCCTGGTGAAGACCATCGTGACAACCGAGGTCATCGCCGAGATTGCCAAGAAGAACGGCGTAGAACTGCGCGACTGCTATACAGGCTTCAAGTGGATTGCCAACGAGATCCGTATCTCGGAGGGCAAGCAGAAGTACATCGGCGGTGGTGAGGAAAGCTTCGGCTTCCTGCCGTTTGATAAGGTACGCGATAAGGATTCACCCGCTTCTATCTGCCTCATCTGCGAGATTGCAGCATGGGCTAAGGACAACGGTATGACGCTCTACGACCTGCTGATGAATATCTACGCTGAGTACGGATTCTCACGCGAGGTGACTATCAACGTGGTTCGTCCGGGTAAGACGGGTGCCGATGAGATTAAGCAGATGATGACCAACTTCCGCGAGAACCCGCCGAAGGAACTGGGTGGCTCGAAGGTTTGTCTGTGGAAAGACTACAAGACGCTGGAGGCAAAATATGCCGATGGCACGGTGGAGAAGCTTAACATGCCCGACACCTCGAACGTGCTCCAATGGTTCTGCGAGGATGGCACCAAGGTGAGTGTGCGTCCCAGTGGCACTGAGCCGAAGATTAAGTTCTACATTGAGGTGAAGGACGCAACATTCAAGTGCGCAGGCTGTTATGAGCGTTGTATGGCCGATGCCGCCGAGAAGGTCGAGGCCATCAAGAAGAGCCTTGGACTGTAATGCCCTCACCGGCCTTTCGCCCATGAAGGAACCCCGCTGATGCCTTAGGCATCTGACAGTAGTAGCCAGCCATTCAATTGGCTGGCTACTATCGTTATGACCCACATAGTCATAATCTATATGAATCTAATGTAAGGGAGGTCTCTTACGGGTATCGTTTCTGTCTTATCCGCCCCCAGTGGTGAACTGGGTAGTTACTTCATGAACACTAATGCCTAAAAAAGCGTAAAATCTGTGGCGATTCATCTTCTTCTCAGGAAAACTTCGTAACTTTGCGAGCTAAAAGAGTTAGGAGGGAGGAGTTAGGAGGGAGGAGTTAGGAGTGAGGAGTTATGAATTAGGAGTTAGAAGTTAGGAGTTAGGAGTTGGGAGGGTGGAGTTAGAAGTTAGGTGTTGGGAGTTAGGAGTTAGAAGTTAGGTGTTGGGAGTTAGAAGTTAGAAGTTAGGTGTTGGGAGTTAGGAGTTAGAAGTTAGGTGTTGGGAGTTAGAAGTTAGAAGTTAGGTGTTGGGAGTTAGAAGTTAGAAGTTAGGAGTTAGGTGTTGGGAGTTAGGAATTAGGGTGATTTGACGGAGGGATGTATCTATTCTACTTTACCTCTTTTACCTCCTCTACTCCTTTACTCCTTTTTCTCCTTTACTCCTTTTCTCCTGAAAACTTGATTAGTTTATGGCAGGACAATTTGGAAAAACATGGTGGGGCAATGAGTGGTTGAAGTCGCTCACACACATTGATTATGCGAACCGCATTCCACGGGGCTCAGCGTATGCCAGAAAGGGAGCGGTGAAAAGTATTGACGTAAAAGAGAATGTCATTACGGCAAGGGTGAGCGGCAGCCGCCCGACTCCCTACAAGGTGACCATTCGCGTGCCGCTGTTCAAGAAAGAACAGACAGAGTCTCTGATGAGGAAGCTGCTGGAACAGCCTGCGCTCATCTCGAAACTGCTGAACCGCGAACTCGACCCGGAGGTGTTCCAAGTGGCCAAGCGCATCGGGCTGAACCTGTTCCCGCAACGGTGGAGCGACCTCGACATGAACTGCTCGTGCCCTGACTGGGCGGTGCCGTGCAAGCATCTGGCGGCAGTCATCTATATGATGAGCCGCGAGATTGACAACGACCCGTTCCTGGTGTTCTCGATGCATGGGATGGATTTACTCGACGAACTGAAAAAGAGGAACGTGGAGATTGAGAAAGAGCAGGTGATGGATGTGCCGGATGTAATGACGCTCTATGCGGCCAGAGAGAATGACAAGGACACTCTAATCGAACAGGACGTGATTGACCGTGTGGATGTCACCGGTTTGTGCGACATCACCGAGGCTCTGGCCAATCTGCTGCCTATCGCCCCGTCGTTTTCACTACACAAGGACTTCCAGCAAGTATATGCCGCAGAGATGGGGCTGCTCTCACGAAAGGCTCAGCATGTATTAGACGGCAAACTGAAACTCGGCTTCTCACGTTACGGCGAGCATTACGACTTGAAGCGCGACTCCCATATCGCCTATCTTGTAAACCGTGTCGGACAGGTGTTTCCCATGATGGGTAAGCTGAGTGACTTCGATCCTATGAAAGCTTACTGGGGCGACAACATCCTCGATAGTCTTATAGACCTGCCTGCCGACCTCCTGAGCGACTACGACCTTTCGGTGCAGGCCATGCACCAGGTGTTTTTGTGTGCGCTTCACCTGCTGGCCAAGGGTGCCGTGGTGCCGATGATTGTAAGGGTCGCCGATGAGTACGATATACGCTGGTTGCCCGCCATGATTTCCGCCGAGGTGGCGCAGGTGGTGCAAGCCTTGGACAAGACGTTGCCACCTGACTTGCTGACCATCGTGGCAAAGAAAGGCCGAGGACTGACAACGGTGCAGATAGAAAACGAAGCCGAGTGCTTGCTCAGTTACGTGCTTAGGCGGCTGATAGACGTGCTCAGCAATTTTGCAGAGCAGAGTGCCGTGTTTGGCCTCTTCTTCAAACATTACACATATCCCTTTTCCGACATCGGAGAAAAAGCCATACCTGGCGCCATCCGCTCGTGGCTCGACCGCTTCTTCCTCTCTCAACGTAAGTTCCATCCCTCATTGCTCATTTCAGAAAATGAATTCGGCGAGTTCACGCTTGATGTAGCGATAGACCGTGACGGCGAGGCCATGCTCCTGAAGGACATCCTCCACGATGAGAAGATGGCGGCTCAGCGGTTCACGATTCTCAAAGAGCTGTCGCTGCTGTCGTCGCTCGTACGAGGACTGGAGATGTATATCAACCGCGATGGCATGACGCCCATTGTCTTCACTCTGGGCGAGTTCACACAGTTCCTGTTCAATGCCATTCCTGCCATCCGGCTGCTGGGTGTGAAGGTCTTGCTGCCTAAGTCGCTACAGGACATCATCCGCCCGAAGGTAAGCATGAAAATCTCGAAGAAACAGACCGACGGCAAGACCTATCTGCGCCTCGACGAGATGCTGCAGTTCGACTGGCAGGTGGCACTGGGCAATAAACTCATCACGCCGGCAGAGTTCGAGAACCTGACGCGCCGTGCCATTGGTCTTATCCGCTTCAAGCAGCAGTACATCTACGTCAACGAACAGGACATCGAACGGCTGAGGAAAGCCTTTGAGGGCAGTCGGCCAATGAGTGCTACACAGATGCTTCAGGCCGCCCTGACCGAGAGCTACGACCGTGCCCCCATCATCCTGACCGACGAGGTACGACAGATGATACGCCAACTGACCGAACAGGCCGAGATACCTGTGCCACAAGGTATCACAGCCACGTTGCGTCCCTACCAGGAACGGGGCTTCTCGTGGATGTACCGCAACTTCCGCATTGGCTTTGGCAGTATTATTGCCGATGACATGGGACTTGGAAAGACACTGCAGGTCATCACGCTGCTACAAAAGCTGAAAGACGAAGGAGCACTTCGCTCAGCCTCGGGAAGGGTAGGGGGAAGCCCTGCGCTGATCGTCGTACCCACGGGCCTCGTGACTAACTGGCAGGCCGAAATAGCCCGCTTCGCGCCATCGCTCAGCGTCTTTACCTATTACGGTCCGCAACGTGATCTGAAGGCGTTTAAAGAGACTGATATTCTCTTGACGACCTACGGCGTGCTGCGCTCTGACGTCACCAAGCTAAAGAAGCTCCCGTGGCTCGCCGTCATCATCGACGAGGCCCAGAACATCAAGAATGCCGATACCGCACAGAGTAAGGCCGTGCGCTCCGTCCCCGCCAAACTCCATATCGCCATGAGCGGCACACCCGTCGAAAACCGCCTCTCTGAGTTCTGGAGCATCATGGACTTCGCCAATCAAGGCTACCTTGGTTCGGCAAAGGGTTTCAAGGAGGAGTTTGCCAATCCGATACAACGCGAGGGTGACCAGCAGGTGGCCAACCGCTTCCGGCAGATAACGGCTCCCTTCTTGTTGAGACGCCTGAAGTCAGACAAAACCATTATCAGTGACCTACCTGACAAGATTGAGCAGAACGAGCTGGCCCTTCTGACCGAGCGCCAGGCAGCCCTCTATCAGGAGACGCTCGAACAGGCGATGCAGGCCATCGAAGGCATCGAGGCGACTGACCAAAAGTCGCTCTTCGTGCGCCAGGGTCTCGTGCTGCAGATGATTCTTGCCCTCAAGCAGATATGCAACCATCCAGCGTTGTTCCTCAAGAATGGCGACTTCAATCCAGAGCTGTCGGGGAAGACGGAGATGCTGATTTCGCTCCTCGAGAGCATCGTCGAGAGCGGACAGAAGGTGCTTGTCTTCACCCAATTCCGTGAGATGGGCGACATGCTGCAGCAGATGATAGAACAGCGACTAGGCCAAAAGCCGTTGTTCCTTCATGGTGGTTGCAGCATCAAGGAACGCCAGGCGATGGTGGAGCGTTTCCAACAGAACACGCGCGGCGACCAGATTTTCCTGCTGTCGCTGAAAGCTGCAGGCACAGGTCTTAACCTCACTGCCGCCAGCCACGTCATACACTACGACCTCTGGTGGAATCCCGCTGTCGAGGCTCAGGCCACCGACCGTGCCTACCGCATCGGCCAGCATCAGAACGTCCTCGTCCACCGCTTCATCACTCAGAACACTTTCGAGGAACGCATCGACCAGATGATTCAGGACAAGCGTCACCTCGCAGACATGACCGTAGCCAGCGGCGAGAGTTGGATTGGCAAGCTGAGCAATAGCGAACTGAGGGAAATCTTTACTTGACGTACTTCACCTTCGAGGCGTCGCGAGGTTTGGCGGCGGGCTGCTCGTCAGGGTATCCAACGGCGATGATGTAGTTCAGCTTATAGTCGGCAGGGATGTCAAGACGGTCGAGGAAAAACTTGCACTTCTCGTTCGACAGCAGGAAGCGGACAGGCCCTCCCAGACAGCAGGTGCCAAGACCCATCGACTGGGCAGCCAGCATCATGTTCTCACCCAGCAGGCCGGCATCCAGCTCGCCACCGCCATTGACGGGCGTGCAGACACAAATCAGGTTGGGCGCGTTACGGAACATGTTCTTGAAGTCCTTGTCGCGCTTTACCATCTCAGCGTTCTCCTGCTTATAAACCTCTGTCACATCGGCTATCAGCTTCTGGTCTTCCACCACGCGGACAACCCACGGTTGACGGTTCATTCCACTCGGCGCATTGATGCCCGCACGGACAACGACCTCCAGCATCTCGTGTTCCACAGGCTTGTCGAGGTACTTGCGTACAGAGCGGCGTGCCATGATGTTGCTCAGGACGGGGTTCAGTTCCATGTACACATCGGTTTCAAGGTCGCTCATCTGGTCGGTTGGCTCGTAGCGCTTCACAACACGTCCGTCACGCGAGACGAGGAACTTGGTGAAGTTCCACTTGATGTCAGACTTCTTGTCGTAGTCAGGATCCTGCTTGCGAAGCATCCCGTCCATCATTTTCCCGCGCTGGTCGTTGAGATCGAAGCCGCCAAAGCCTTTCTGTGCCTTCAGATAGGTGTAGAGTGGGGACTCGTCGGGGCCGTTGACGTCAATCTTATCAAACTGTGGGAAGTGGATGTCGAAGTTGGCGGTGCAGAACTGGTGAATCTCCTGGATCGTGCCGGGTGCCTGCTGGCCAAACTGGTTGCATGGGAAGTCGAGAATCACTAAACCAGCGCTACCATACTTCTCGTAGAGAGCCTCCAGCTCCTTGTACTGCGGCGTGAAACCACAACGTGTCGCCGTGTTAACAATCAGCAGCACCTTGCCTTTGTACGCCTTGAGCGACACGTCCTTGCCCGCATCGTCCTTTACATTGAAATCATAGATACCTTGTGCTGAGGTCGTCAGCACACAAACCATCGCCATAAGGCTGAAAATCAGTTTTCTCATACTAGTCCGTTTTTTTGTTTGAGGTGAATATTAAATCTTAATTCAATTTCCAACCTTAATAACTCCTAACTCCTAACTCCTCACTCCTCACAACTCACGACTCTGCCGACCGTTTCGCTGACATGCTGCATCGCCACCGCTTTGCGCATGGCCTCTTCGAGGGGAATCCCTTCGGGGTTGATACACGACACGTGGGCGAAGCCAGCCCTAAGCAGCTCATCGCGGTCGCTAATGCGGCCTGCAATCAGGCAGACGGGCACCCGCCCTGATTGTTGGAGAATTCCCATAGGCAACTTACCCATCAGTGTCTGGCGGTCGGCCGAGCCTTCGCCCGTGATGACCAAACTGGCATCATTGACAATCTCATCGAAATTGATGGTTTCGAGCAATAGTCGGATACCTGACCTGCGATCAGCATTCAGATATTGCAGGAAGGCGTAACCCAATCCGCCGGCAGCCCCAGCCCCCGGCATCGAAGACCGGTCATAGCCGAAATGCCGCGCAGACACTTCGGCAAACTTCCTGGCTCGTGCGTCCAAAGCGATCACTTCATCAGCCGTTGCACCCTTTTGCGGTGCAAAGACATGGGCGGCACCATTCTCACCATAAAGCGGATTCTCGACATCAGATGCAATCGTAAACCTTACATGCTTAAGTTCGTCTATATCACTGAATTGTCCTCGTTTTTCAAAAGTATCAATAAGGGCACGGAGCATTCCTATTCCAGCATCGCTCGTGGCACTGCCGCCAAGCCCTACGATGACGTGGCGGGCACCTTTGCACACGGCATCGGCAACCAGCAGGCCAGTCCCATAACTGGTTGTCACCATCGGGTGGCGCTCCTCTTTCCTCAGCAATGTCAGTCCACTGGCTTGGGCAATCTCTATCACGGCCGTTGTGTCCTTCATCAGATATTTTGCCGTCACGGGGCGCATCAACGGATCGCGCACCACCGTCTCAACCATCTTTCCGCCCGCAAGGGCTGACGAGAAAGCATCGATGAAGCCCTCGCCACCATCGCTGACTGGCACCTTCACAACCTCTGCATCAGGACGAACAAGCCTGACGCCCTCGGCAGCTGCCTGATTCGCCTCGATTGACGTCAGTGAACCTTTGAAAGAATCAATTGCTACGACCACCTTCATAATGGTTGAATACCTAAATAGACTTAATTTTTCGGCAAAGATAATGATTATTGCGGAATTATTGCTACTTTTGCATCAATAATTAGCATTGTTTATCAACTCCAAAACTCCTCACAACAATGAAGCAGGTATTTATTTCTCTTTTAATGATGATGGGAACAATTCATTTACACGCACAGGATCCACAGTTTTGGATTTTCCTTTGTTTTGGACAATCTAACATGGCGGGCTCGGCACCAATTGAAGCACAGGACTCCATAGTGAGCGAACGCTTTCTGAGCCTGGCAACGACCGACGGTGGCGACGGTCGTGTGATGGGCACATGGCGAAAGGCCATTCCGCCCCTCTGCCGTGCTGACGCCCGACTCAGTCCTGCCGACTATTTCGGGCGGACCCTGCTCGAAATGGTGCCCGAGGATGTGCGCATCGGCATCGTGTCAGTTGCTGTGGAAGGCTGTCCCATTACGTTCTTCGACAAGGATAGGAACGACACCCTTATTGCCAAGGAAGAGCGCGACTGGATGAACAGCATCCTCGACAAGTATGGCCGCGACCCCTATGAGCGGCTGGTGAGCATGGCAAAGATTGCCGCCAAGGATGGTGTCATCAAGGGCATCCTGCTGCATCAGGGTGAGACGGATGCTTACAACGACGATTGGGGAAAGACGGTGAGAAAGATCTACCGTGACCTGCAGCAGGAGCTTCAGTTCGACTCGACGGCAGTCCCCCTGCTTGTTGGCGAGGTGGTGCGCGAGGAGTATGGTGGCATCTGCGCCCACGCTAACCCCACTATCAACGACATTGCCAAACACTATCCGAACACGTACGTCGTGTCGTCGGAGGGCTGTCTGCCTGGTGACGACCATCTTCATTTCAGCTCTGAGGGCTACAGGCGTCTCGGGCGCAACTATGCCCTGCGATATCTGGAAGTTACGAAGCCATAAATAACCCACCCCCAACCCCTCCCCAAGGGAGGGGAGTTTGAATAGTTCTTCCGCTGATAATGGCGCAAAACTTCCGCTTCCAGAACTAATCAGAACTCCACCCCCGATTGGCTATGTCGTTGCCTATGAAAAAACGAGAAGCGAGGGACGCGGTGCCCCTCGCTTCTCGTTATTGATGGAAACGCGACGTGTGATCAGATGGCGTAGGAGACGCCGACTGAGATGACGGGCCGGCTGTAGCCTTGAATGATTTGGTACTTCAGATCGGCGTTAATCTTGAACTCGTCGTTCAGCGGATACTCCACACCTCCACCGAGATTCAATCCTATGCGTGTGGTAGTGCGAGTGTACTGGCGTATCTGGCGCTCGATGTCGAGGTACTGCACGTTGGCGTGCACGTAGTCGAAGCAGACACCAGCCAGGGGATAGACCCGGAAGCCGCCGTCAAGCGGGAAGATGTAGTGCAGGTTGGCACTGAAGTCCCACGACGTGATGTCGTTCTGCTCGAAATAGTAGTTAGCCGAGGCTTCGCCGCGCCACTGGTCGATGAACTCGTACTGGACCTTGGCACCAAGTCCGAACTCGTTTCGGTTTGAGTACATGCCGTAGTTCAGGTGTCCACCGACGAACATACTGCCCTCCTGGGCCATCATGGCCATGCTCATCAGCACGGCGCAACATACTGTGATAAGTCTCTTCATATTGCTATGTTTTTGTTTTTGGCTTTAAAGGCCATTGTTACTTTGTCACTTCGTTCTCTTCCTGCATGTCGATGAACTCGTTCTTCTGATCGAAGAATTCATATTGCAGGAAGGCGAGTTTCTGGTTCGGAATGATGCGCACGCCAAGTCCGTACTTCAGCTGCCATCGGCGTTTGAGCGATAGGACGCCCGAGTTGATGTATGCAGCGACATAGGGGTGTACGTGGAGTGTGAATCGCTTGATGCCTATCTTGTTGACAAGCCTGTCAATTTTGCTCTCTAACTGGTCGGTAAACAGGATGCTCGACTTGATTTTTCCGCTGCCATGGCAAGTGGGACAACTCTCTTCGACGGCAACGTCCATAGCTGGCCGTACGCGCTGTCGTGTGATTTGCATTAGTCCGAACTTGCTGAGTGGCAAGATGTTGTGTCGTGCGCGGTCTTTCTTCATGTTCTCGCACATGCGCTCGTAGAGCATCTGGCGGTCTTCGGCGAGGTTCATGTCGATAAAGTCGACGACGATGATACCGCCCATGTCGCGCAGTCGCAGCTGTCGTGCCAGCTCGTCGGCGGCGCCAAGGTTCGTCTCAAGGGCGTTGGCTTCCTGTCCGTTTTCTTTCTTGATGCGCGTACCGCTGTTGACGTCGACGACGTGCATGGCTTCGGTGTGCTCGATGATGAGGTATGCGCCACGCTTGTAGTTGACCGTTCGACCGAATCCAGACTTTAGCTGTTTGGTGACATTGAAATTGTCGAAAATGGGAACGTTGCCTTTGTAGAGTTTCACGATGTCGGCCTTGTCGGGGGCTATCATAGTGATGTAGTCGTGAATCTGCTGGAAGATGTCGGCATCGTTGACATGGATTCCGTCGTAGGTGGGGTTGAAAAGGTCGCGTAGCAATGCTACGGCACGCGTTTGTTCCTCGGTCAGCAGCACCGGTGAGGTGGTGGCTTTCTGCACTTTGGCGATGGTGTCGTCCCACTTCTTAAGCAGGGCCTTGAGCTCAGCGTCGAGCTCGGCAGCACGCTTGCCTTCAGCGACGGTGCGCACGATGACGCCGAAATTCTTGGGCTTCATGCTTTGCACAAGTTGCTTCAGGCGTGAGCGCTCTTCGCCTCGCTTGATTTTTGTCGACACCGACACTTTGTCGCCGAAGGGCAGCAGCACCATGTAGCGTCCTGCGAAGCTGAGCTCGCATGTGAGGCGTGGTCCCTTGGTGTTGATGGGCTCCTTGACAATCTGCACCATGATTTCCTGACCAACCTTCAGGACGTTCTGAATGCTGCCGTCCTTGGGCAGGTCGGGCTGGTGGGTGGCTTTCTGGATGGGGTAGAGCTTCTTGCGGTCGCTGGTGACCTGTTTGAGGTATTTCTCGTAAGAGCTGAATTGCAGACCTAAGTCAAGATAGTGAAGGAAAGCGTCCTTCTCCGAACCCACGTCAACGAAGCAAGCATTAAGTCCAGGCATGAGCTTTCGCACCTTGCCTAAGTAGATGTTTCCCACGGCGAACGATGCTTCGCGCGTCTCGTTCTGATACTCCACCAAGCTCTTGTCCTCGAGCAGTGCGATGGAGATCTCCTTGGGTTGCACATCAATGATTACTTCACTTGTCATTGTTTTCTTGTGGTGTGTAACTTGAATTAGGGTGTGATTGTTTAGCGAAAGGGTGTACCCAGCATGTCGTTATAGTATGCTCGGGTACACTCCTTTCATTTCGTCCTACAGACATTTACTTGCTCTTATGTCTGTTCTTGCGCAGTCTCTTCTTGCGCTTGTGGGTAGCCATCTTGTGGCCCTTCTTCTTTTTTCCGTTTGGCATAGTTGTGAATGATTTTTTGATGATTTGAATAACGATATGGGTCTTCGTATGGCCTACTCCTGCGGGGTGAGCCTGTCGATGAAGCTCTTGGCGGGCTTGAAGGCGGGCAGGTCGTGGGCTTCGATAACGAGCGTTGTGTTCTTCGAGATGTTGCGAGCGGTCTTTTGTGCGCGGTGCTTGACGATGAAGCTGCCGAAGCCACGGAGGTAGACGTTTTCGCGATTGGTGAGGCTGCCGCGGATTTGCTCCATGAATGCCTCTATAGTGGTACTAACTTCTCTTTTTCCGATGCCCGTCTGCTGGGCAATGATGTTGACGATTTCTGCCTTTGTCATTTTGCTTTCTCTTTAATGGTTTTGGTTATGTTTCTTGTTTCGGGCTGCAAAGATACTCATTTTCAGTGAGATAAGAAAATTTTTTTGCTTCTTTTTTCCAAAAAACTGCATTTTTCCTTAAACTTGGGCATCAAAATAGGCGGTTAGCTGCTCTTGAGCCTCCAAATTGTGGTTATCGAGGTCGCGAATGATGACACCTTTCTCAAGCAGTGCGATGCGGCTGGAGATGTCGACAGTGTGCTGCAAGTTGTGGCTGCTGATCAGCAGTGTGGCACCAGTCTGCCGTGCATAGTCGGTGAGGGTGTGCTTGAGAATGTTCTGGCTGGAGGGGTCGAGGAAGTTGAAAGGCTCGTCGAGAATCACCAGCTGCGGACTGCTGAGCAGGGCAGCTATGATGCCTACCTTCTGCTTGTTGCCGGCAGAGAGGTTGCGGATGAGCTTCTTCTGGCCGAACACCTCGCCGCCAGCGAGACGCTCGAAGTGGCTGATACGCTCGTCGACGTCGGCCTGACGCATGCCGCTGACCTTGCCGAGGAAAGCGAAGTACTCCTCAGGCGTGAGGTAGTCGATGAGGAAGCCTTCGTCGATGTAGGCACCGGTGTGCTGTTTCCATGCCTCGGACGTGGCGGGGTCGATGCCATTGATGGTGACATGCCCTTCGTCGGGCTTCAGCAGGTCGAGGAGCATGCGGAAGAGTGTGGTCTTGCCTGCTCCGTTGTTACCCACGAGGCCCAGCACGTCGCCATCCTTGATGGTGAACGACGGGATGTCGCAGGCCACGGTCTCGCCAAACTGCTTTTTGAGGTTTTCGATTGTAATCATAACTGTGATTCTTTCTAGTTTTAACTAGTGTGACTAGTAGAACTAGTTTTAACTAGTGTGACTAGTAGAACTAGTTCTACTAATACCACTAATTACACCAGTCCGCGTCCGTGGCAGTTCTTGAACTTCTTGCCGCTGCCGCAGGGGCAGGGATCGTTGCGGCCAGGCAGCTTGTCCTTGATGACGGGCGTGCGGGCCTGTTGTGCACGGGTGTCGTGCTGAGCGGCGGCCGCCTGGTTGCGGTCGACGAGTTGCTCTTCCTGCACGTCCTGACGACGGTTCTCGGTGTACTGCTGGCGGTTGGTGTGCTCCTCGGGAGCAGCCTCGCGCACCTCTTGCTGCATCTCGGGAATGGCGGCACGTGTAAGGATGGAGACCACACGGTTGTACATCTCATTGATCATCGTGTCCCAGATCTTGGCACTCTCGAGCTTAAAGATGAGCAGCGGGTCCTTCTGCTCGTAGCTGGCGTTCTGCACTGAATGGCGCAGGTCGTCGAGCTCGCGCAGGTTCTCCTTCCATGCATCGTCGATGATGTGGAGCAGGATTTGCTTCTCAAACTCCTTGACGACCGACTTGCACTCCGTGTCGTAGGCCTCCTTGAGGTTACAGCCGATGTTATACATGCGACGCCCGTCGGTGATGGGCACCATGATACGCTCGTACATCATGCCCTGATTCTCGTAGACCTGCTTGATGACGGGCCATGCCACTTCGCAGATACGCTCCGTGCGGCGGTTGAAGGCAGCCAGCGTCAGCTGGAAGGCCTGCTCGGCCAGCTGGTCGTGCTTGCCAGCGAGGAACTGCTCCTCAGTGAAGGGCACCTCCATGGAGAACAGACGAATGAACTCCTCCTTGCAACCCTCGTAATCGTTGCGTTCGATGACGGTTGAGACACGGTCCCAGATGGTGTTGGCGATGTCCATGCCGATGCGCTCACCGATGAGTGCATGGCGGCGCTTCTCGTAAATGACGGTGCGCTGCTTGTTCATCACGTCGTCGTATTCGAGCAGGCGCTTACGAATGCCGAAGTTGTTCTCCTCGACCTTGCGCTGGGCGCGCTCAATCTGCTTCGTGATCATCGGGCTCTCGATGAGGTCGCCTTCCTTGAAGCCCAGGCGGTCCATCATTCCAGCGATGCGCTCAGAGCCGAAGAGGCGCATGAGCTTGTCTTCGAGCGAGACGAAGAACACTGACGAGCCTGGGTCACCCTGACGACCAGAACGTCCACGCAGCTGGCGGTCCACACGACGGCTCTCATGGCGCTCAGTACCAATGATGGCAAGACCACCTGCGGCCTTCACCTCTGGCGACAGCTTAATATCGGTACCACGACCAGCCATGTTGGTGGCGATGGTAACGGCACCAAGTCCGTTCTGCGACTGTCCGGCCAGTGCCACGATGTCAGCCTCACGCTGGTGGAGCTTGGCGTTGAGCACCTGGTGAGGAATGCCTTCACGACGTCCTGTTTCAGGGTCGACATACATGTCGAGCATGCGTGATAGCAACTCGGAAATCTCGACGCTGGTGGTACCAATAAGGGTGGGGCGCCCAGACTTGCGCATCTTCACCACTTCCTCGATGACGGCACGATACTTCTCGCGCTGCGTCTTGTAGACGCGGTCGTTCATGTCGTTACGGGCAACAGGGCGGTTTGTGGGAATCTCGACGACATCCAGCTTGTAGATGTCCCAGAACTCACCAGCCTCAGTGATAGCCGTACCCGTCATACCGGCCAGCTTATGGTACATGCGGAAGTAGTTCTGTAGCGTGATGGTGGCGAAGGTCTGCGTGGCAGCTTCCACCTTTACATGCTCTTTGGCCTCGACGGCCTGGTGCAGACCGTCACTCCAGCGACGGCCCTCCATGATACGGCCTGTCTGCTCGTCGACGATCTTCACTTCACCGTCGATCACCACGTACTCGTCGTCCTTGTTGAACATGCAGTAAGCCTTCAGCAGCTGCTGAAGTGTGTGAACACGCTCGCTCTGCACGGCATAGTGGGCCATCATCTCGTCTTTCTTCGTGACACGCTCCTCGTCGGTCAGTCCTTCCTCGGCTTCGAGGGCCGACAGCTGAGCGGCGATGTCGGGCAGCACGAAGAGGTCCTTGTCGTTCACCTGATTGGCGAGCCATGCTGTACCCTTATCAGTAAGGTCGCATGAGTTCAGCTTCTCGTCGACGACGAAGTAGAGGGGCTCCACAGCCTCCGGCATGCGTCGGTTGTTGTTCTCCATGTAGCTCTCCTCAGTCTTGAGCATGCCAGCCTTGATGCCTTCTTCAGAGAGGTACTTGATGAGAGGCTTGTTCTTAGGCAGTGACTTGTGGGAACGATAGAGTGACAGGAAGCCCTGGTCGAGCAGTTCCTGACCCTCCTTCTTCTTACCTTCCTCGATGAGGCGCTGACCATCGCCGATTTTCTGCTTGGCATCGGCCAGATACTGGGTGGCCAGCTGGCGCTGCACGCCGACGAGCTTCTCGACCAGCGGTTGGTATTCTTCAAACATCTGGTCCTCACCTTTGGGCACAGGACCACTGATGATGAGTGGCGTACGAGCATCGTCGATGAGCACAGAGTCGACCTCGTCGACGATGGCATAGTTGTGAGCGCGCTGCACGAGGTCGGCAGGCGAGATGGCCATGTTGTCGCGCAGGTAGTCGAAGCCAAACTCATTGTTCGTACCAAAGGTGATGTCGGCCTGATAAGCTTTGCGGCGGGCAGGTGAGTTGGGCTGGTGCTTGTCGATGCAGTCGACCGAGAGGCCATGGAACATGTAGAGCGGCCCCATCCACTCGGAGTCACGCTTAGCAAGGTAGTCGTTCACTGTGACCACGTGGACGCCGTTGCCCGTCAGGGCGTTGAGGAACACGGGCAGTGTGGCGACGAGCGTCTTACCTTCACCCGTGGCCATCTCGGCAATCTTTCCCTGATGGAGCACGACGCCGCCAAAGAGCTGCACGTCGTAGTGAATCATTTCCCACTTCAGGTCGTTGCCTCCAGCCGTCCAGTGGTTGTGATAGTAGGCCTTGTCGCCGTCGATGGTGATGAAGTCCTTACGCGGATCGCCAGCCAGCTCACGGTCGAAATCGGTGGCGGTGACGACGGTGTCCTCGTTCTCGGCAAAGCGGCGTGCCGTCTCCTTGACGATGGCGAACACCTCAGGCATCACTTCGTCGAGCACTTTCTCATATTCTTCGAGTACTTCCTTTTCCAGTTTGTCTATCTGGGCAAAAATGTCAGCACGCTCGTCGAGAGGCGTTGCCTCGATGGTGCCTTTCAGACGTTCTATTTCTGCTTTCAGCTCAGGGGCTGCCGACTGTACCTGTCGGCGGATTTCCTGCGTACGAGCACGCAGGGCGTCGTTGTCGAGCACCTCTACTTGGGGTGATACAGACTTTACCTTCTCAACGAAGGGCTGGATAAGCTTCATGTCGCGCGAGGCCTTGTCGCCGAACAACGAACGTAGAATCTTGTTAAAGTTCATGTTTGGTATTTACTATTTGACGATTTACTATTTACTATTTGACGATTTACTTTTTACGATTTGCAATTTGGGGTGCAAAGGTAGTGATTTTTTGGCAGAAACGTGCATAATTTGCCCATTATTTGCCAATTACCCCTAAATAAGAAGTCAAAAGAGGGGTTCGGAGACGCATGCGTTAGGGGCACGTATTCGAATGGAACGCGCAATAGTGGGCGCGATGCGGTCGGTGGTGACAGGTGTAGTGATACGTTCAGCACGCGTGCCGGCACCATAAATAATGATTGGGAAAGGCGTGAACGAGGCTCGCGAGAACTCATGCTCCTGGGTGTCCTCGTTGAGGACACGCCAGCCAGGGGCCACCTCGAGCACCAGGTCGCCACAATGCTCAGGATTGAAACCGTTGCAGATGCGTTGTATCTGTTCGTTCTGGTTGGTGAGCAGCTGCAGCGATGTGTAGACGTTGCGTACACCCGACATCAGCGCCACAAACTCCTGGGCACGGCTGGTCGCCTCTGAGATGCTGATCTTACGTGTCTCGAGGAGTTGGTGATTCAAGAACACTTGATTACGGAAGACACCATCGACATACTTACCTTGTCCCCAGATGGCTCCGAAGTACATGTTCAGCAGGTTAGCCATGCGGTTCATGTAGAACGTGCCTGTGGGTATACGGTAAGCGTCGGGCGACTCCGTTTCACTGTTGCTGTAACCAGTGCTGGTGATGACGAAGAGCACATTATCGCGCCCTAGGCGCTGCTCAACGTAGGCCATCAGCCGCCCCAGCTCATAGTCGAGACGAACATACGTGTCCTGCAACTCCATCTGACAGTCTGTCACTGACAGTTGGTCATACGTGCCAGCATAGTAGGTCAGGCTGAGCAGGTCCGTGACGGCATCGTAGCCCATGCCAGTGCTTTCGATACAGCGACGTGCCATGTCAGTAACCTCTGCATTGACCATGCCGCTAAATTTGAGCTGGCGGAAGCGCTGGTCACCGTTGAACTTATGTTTGAAGGGCTTCTGCTGCTGGCTGCCCTGCATGAAATAGCTGTAAGAGCCGACAATATCGTTGAAGGGCTCCCACGTGATGCTGCCAATTTTCTGATTGGGGGCAAAGCGCCCGTTGTAGGTGGTCACCCAGGGCGGCAGCGTTTTGAAATAGTAGGTCGACGAGCACCAGTTGCCGCTGACGTCGTCAATCCAGAGGGCGCCATTAGCAGCGTGACCAGCACTGAGAACGGCAGCATCGCGGAATGGAGCTATGGCAAAGACGAGGGCTTTGCCCTGTGAGGCCATTGCCAGCTCGTCACCCAGTGTCGACGTAGCTAGTTGCTCTGGCGAAGCCGTCTCTGACGTAATCAGTCCTGCGAAGCGTGTATCGTCGATGCACCAGACTGGGCGGAGTGTCTCGCGGTTGAGCCACCGGTAGCCCACAATGCCGTTGTAGTAGGGTGTCGTGCCTGTGACAATGGCAGCCACAGCCGATGCGCGATCAACGGGAATAAACGGGAACGAGGCATTGGCATAGACCAATCCCTCAGCCATCAGCTGTCGAAAGCCGTAGTTAGTGTAGAGTGGTGCAAAAGCGTCCAGATAGTCGCTTCGCAACTGGTCGATAGTAATGCTCACCACCAAGCGTGGTGCGCTCCTGACAGTTTGTTGGGCCACGCCTTCGATGCTCATGCCAAGCAGCGACAGCAGCGTGATGTAGAGGTACTTCTTATTTGTCATGTCGTAGGTGACTCCAATATCTTATTAGCAAACATAATGCCACAATTTCCATGCCCTCAGCATAATCCTGCCACAAGCCACCAATGAAGAACAGCACGATGAGCGCCATCAGCAGGTTCCAATAGCAGGTGCGGCGGCGTTTGAGAATGGCAGGGATGAATACCAATGGCAGTGGGTTGAGCAACAGCAGGAGCAGGTTGGTGCTGGTGGTGGGGTGCTGCGAGAAGAACATCAGCAGGATGAGACACCCTGCCAGACCGCAGACCAGCATCAGTGCCACGTCCCAGTACTTGAAGGTGCGCTTGCGATGCCACTCAAGAGCGAAGACGATGAGCGACAGCACCAGCAGCACGATGGCACACTGGGTGGGCGTCAGCGGAAATTCCTTTTTCACCAACTGAATGCCTGGCGCAACAATCTGGTTGGTCTGAACCACCAATGGCACGACGCTGTCATTGCGATGGATGACGGCATGGTCGAAATCAAAGGCTAAGTGGTCGGGCATAAAGTGCTGCTGCTCCTGAGTGGTCTTGAGGTCAGCCTTCACCCCAAGCAGCATGTCGACGCCAAAGGTGGCCCAAGGGTGACCTGCCGTCTTCTCGTGAATCATCTCACGATAGGATGGGGCATAGGCGTCGTGGGGCGTGTAGCTTACTCGTCCTTGTATATTACCTATTAAAATATAGCGCGCGCGCGTGGAACAATTATTATATATTACGTTATAGCGGTAGATACGGTTCTCAGGACGTGCATTCTCAAACAATGCCTCTATGAGGTGGATTTTCTCCACAGGCGTGAAGTTGATGACCTGCTCGCTGACCCCGCTATTCCATCGGCGATAGTACGCACAGAAATTCTCGAAGGGCGCCACACCTAACTCGTAGTCGGTAAGTCCAAACATGAAGCGCGTAACGAAGAAGGGCTGCTTTTGGTTGAAGACACCGTAGTTGAAGGCCAAGTCCTGACCTCCCTCGCGACGGTCGTTCAGTCGGATGGCCGTATGCCCATAGAGGCTGTACACCTCCTCATGAGGCGTGCAGGTGACAAGGCTGATATCGATGCTGTCGAGGGCTGCCGTCAGCTGTGCCCGTAAGGGTAGGGGAGTGCTGGTTGTCAGCATTGCCAGCAGACAGCAAAATGTCCTAAAAATGTTTTCTAATTGTTTCACGATGCAAAATTACGCTATATTTTTGACTTACGGTGCGATTAGTTCGATTTTTTTTAATAATTTTGCACGCGAATTAAATATTAAGCATGATTAAGAGACTTTTCTTCGGCTTTCTCGCCGTATCGATGGCAACCCCGCTACTGGCACAGAGTGGCACCAGTTCGCCTTACAGCCAGTATGGTCTGGGCGTGCTCACCGACCAGTCGCAGGGTTTCAGCCGTGGCATGAACGGCGTGGGCTTAGGACTGCGCAAAGGCAATATCGTCAACACGCTGAATCCTGCCTCCTACTCGGCTGTCGACTCGCTGAGCATGATTTTCGACATGGGACTGTCAGGGAAACTGACCAACTATAAGGAAGGCGCTGTCAGCCAGAACATCACCAAGGCCGACTTTGAGTATGTCGCTGCCTCTTTCCGGCTGATGCCTAATGTCGGTGTGAGCTTTGGAATGCTGCCTTTGACAAACATTGGCTATGAGTACTCAACAAGCACCTATCTGAAAGAGTCGAACACCGTTGTCCTCGAGAACTATAGTGGCGATGGCGGTTTCCATCAGGCATACCTTGGTGCCGGCTGGAAGGTGATGAAGCCCCTGTCGATTGGTTTCAATGCCGCTTATCTATGGGGCAGCTACAAGCGCTCAGTGACCACTGCCAGCAGCGAGAGTGCCCTGCGCACACTGTCGAAGAGCTACGAGGCATCGGTCAGCAGCTTCAACCTGCAGGTGGGCCTGCAGTGGGAGCAGCAGCTGTCGAAGAGCGACATGTTGACACTTGGTTCCACCTGGGGAGTAGGCCACAAGCTGGGCGCTGACCCTACATGCAGCATTCTCACTTCAGATGCACAGACGGGCGTCAGCGACACTACGAAGCTGACGATTGCCAACGGACTGAAACTGCCAACAAGCATCGGTGTCGGACTGGCGTATCAGCACGCCGACAAGCTTACGGCTGCTGCCGACTTCACCATGCAGAAGTGGGGGGCTATCGACTTCCCGTCCTACAATGCTACCAAAGGTGACTACAGCCTACAGCCAGGACTGCTGAAGGACCGCTACGCCGTGAACGCTGGTGTCGACTATGTGCCAGGCGCCATGAGCCGCAATTTCCTCAAGCGGGTACACTACCGCTGTGGCGTCGGCTATGCTACACCTTATTATAAAATAGATGGCGTCGACGGTCCGAAGGAGATGAGTGTCAGCGCTGGCTTCGGCATTCCTTTGCAGAACTCGTACAACAACCGCTCCGTGCTGAACATCAGCGCCCAATGGGCTCGCACGTCGGCCACCGATCTGATTACTGAGAATGTGTTCCGCATCAACATCGGCCTGACGTTCAACGAGCGCTGGTTCGCGAAGTGGAAAATCGATTAAGATTGAGAGATTGAGGAAATGAGAGATTCAAACAGCTATGTGGATAGAGAGAAGCAGAGGAGTGCCCTTCGGATGGCATTTCTCATTTTCTCGTTTTCCCTGTTTCTCAACTTCACCATTTCCTGCTCAGAGGCACACGAACATATAGCCAAAGCCGTGAATCCAGAAGACTCAGTGGCCATGATGACCAGCAAGGGCGTCAACACGCTCATCAGCGACTCAGGCGTCATCAAGTACCGTATCGTGACTGAGCGTTGGGACGTCAACATGGCGAAGAACCCCAGCCGATGGGAATTCATGAAGGGCATCTTCTTCGAGCAGTTCGACGAGCAATTCCACGTTCAGGCTTACATACAGGCCGACACGGCGTGGTATTACGACAAGGAACGGCTATGGCACCTGCGCGGACGTGTCAACATCCGTAACAACAATGGCCTCGTCTACACCAGTGAGGAGCTGTTCTGGGATGGACTCAAGCATGAGTTCTACAGCACCGTCTTTTCTCGTGTGGTCACCAACGAGCGAACGATGGAAGGCTCCTACTTCCGTAGCGACGAGCAGATGAACCACTACTTGGTCACTAACTCAAAGGGCTCGTTCCTGGCCAGCGACATGGACGGCTCGGACGACGACACTGCCGCCGATCAGATGCCCGACAGCTTGCAGCCTGAACCCTACGTCCGTCCTGCAGCCACCAAGCGCCCCGTTTCGCGCTATTAGCCTCATAACCCCATTACCTCCACTTTCACTTGAAATGACCTCACTCATCATAGGACTGATTATCGCGATGCTATTTTCCGCCTTCTTCTCAGGCATGGAAATAGCCTTCGTGTCGAGCAACCGGTTGCTGGCAGAAGTGTCGCGAGAAGACGACAACAGCTTGTCGCAGCGGGCTATCTCACTGTTCTATCGCCATCCCAGCAACTTCGTGTCGACCATGCTCGTGGGCAACAATGTGGCACTGGTCATCTACGGCATCCTCTTCGCACAAATCTTCGATGCGACGCTCTTCAGTGGGCTCGACGATGCCACGAAGGTGACAGCCGACACGCTGCTGTCGACGCTGGTGGTGCTCTTCACGGGCGAGTTTCTGCCTAAGACCATCTTCAAGTCGAGTCCCAATGCCATGCTCACTTTCTTTGCACCAGCGGCATGGGCGTGCTATGTGGTGCTCTACCCTGTGTCGCGCTTTGCCACGCTGCTGTCTAAGGGCCTGCTGCGCATCGTTGGCGTACGCATGGACAAGGAGAACGAGGACAAGCTCTTTACCAAGGTCGACCTCGACTACCTGGTACAGTCAAGCATCGACAATGCTCGCAACGAGGACGAAATCGACGAGGAGGTGCGCATCTTCCAGAATGCCCTCGACTTCAGCGACACCAAGGTGCGCGACTGCATGATTCCACGCACTGAGATCGATGCTGTCGAGGACACGTGTAGCATTGACGAACTGAAGCAAAAGTTCGTGGAGAGCGGACACTCCAAAATACTGGTCTATCACGATGACATCGACCATGTGACAGGCTACGTTCACTCGTCCGACATGTTTCGCAATCCTACCGACTGGCGCAAGTGCGTCCGCACCATCTCCTACGTCCCTGAGACCATGCTCGCCTCGAAGATGATGCACATCCTGCTGTCGCAGAAAAAGTCGCTCGGTGTCGTCGTCGACGAGTTTGGCGGCACCAGCGGACTCATTTCACTGGAAGACATCGTTGAGGAAATTTTTGGAGATATTGAGGACGAACACGACTCAACGCACTACGTCGCCAAGCGGCTCGACAATGGCGAGTATGTGTTGTCGGCACGACTAGAGATTGAAAAAGTGAACGAATTGTTCGACCTCGACCTCCCTGAAAGCGATGACTATATGACCGTCGGCGGACTCATTTTGCACGAATTTCAGAGCTTCCCAAAACTCAACGAAGTGGTGACAATTGGACGCTTTGAATTCAAAATAATCAAGAATACAGCCACAAAAATAGAGATTGTCAGGCTAAAAGTCAACGAAAATGGTAATTTTTCATAAAAAGTTGCCGTTATTTCGCGAATAATTAGTAATTTTGCACGCTGATTCTGAAAGCAAAGAAATATTTAAATAATTAAAAAGCAAAAAATTAAATGGCAGCAATTGGTAAAATCAGAAGCTGGGGGCCGGTGCTCGTTGGTATCATCGCACTTGCCCTGTTTGGATTTATTGCTGGCGACATGTGGCGTTCCTGCGAAACAACAGGCAACCAGCAGCGTCAGCAGGTAGGTGAAGTATTGGGTCAGAAAATGTCCTACACAGACTACGAAGGACTGATCCAGGAGTATGAGAACGTTCTCAAGACCATGGGGTACGAGATGAACACTGACGAGCAGCGTAACGAGCTGCGCGACTACGTGTGGCAGAACTTTGTTCAGAACACCATCGTCGAGAAGGAGTGCAATAAGCTGGGACTCGCCGTCACCGACGACGAGATGGCTAACGTGCTTAAGGAAGGAACGAGCCCTGTGCTCTCACAGCTGCGACTTCTGCCGCAGATGCAGCCCGTTCTCACCCAGTTCTTCAACCAGCAGACGGGACGCTTCGACTACAGTCAGGTGACCTACATCTACGACGCCCTCACACAGCAGCTCTCCAACCCGCAGGCCGCTGAGCAGCTCGCTCAGTTCGACTCGCTTTGGAAGCTCGTCGAGAAGGTGCTGCGCCAGCAGTTGCTGCAGAACAAGTATCAGAACCTGTTCGCTGGCACCATGCTGTCGAACCCTGTCGCCGCTAAGATGGCTTTCGACGGCCAGAATACGGAGAGCACCGTTCTGCTCGCTTCGATGCCTTACAGCAGCATCAACGACAACGACATACAGATTGACGACAACGACCTGAAGGCTAAGTACAACGCCATGAAGGAGGCTCAGTTCAAGCTCGACCAGGAACTGCGCGACGTTAAGTTCGTGAAGTTCCAGGTGAAGGCTTCCGACAGCGACCGCGCCAAGCTCCTGGCCACTATGAACGATGCTAGCAACGAGCTGAAGAGCGACTCCGCCATCGTCGAGAACGTCGTGCGCACCCACCAGTCGGAGGTGTCCTACAATGGACTCCCCGTCACCCGTGCAGCCCTGCAGCGTATCTCGCCAGACCTTGCCAAGCGCATCGACTCGATGGCTGTTGGTCAGACCACCGCTCCTTTCGAGACTGGTAACGATAACATTGGCTACACCATGAACGTCGTCAAGCTGCTTGCCAAGACCCAGCAGCCCGACTCCATCGAGTTCCGCCAGATTCGCGTTGGTGGAGCTACGCCCGACGAGGCCGCCAAGCGTGCCGATAGCATCTACACCGCCCTGAAGGCTGGTGCCGTGTTCGACTCACTCGCAGTGAAGTATGGTGAGAATGCTGAGAAACAGTGGTTCACCTCTGCAGCCTATCAGAACAACAACACCATCATCGACGATGACTCGAAGCAGTACTTCCGCAGCATCATGTCGCTTGGTGTGGGCGAGACCAAGAACCTGAAGCTCTCGCAGATGAACATCATCCTGCAGGTCACCAACCGCAAGGCCATGGTCGACAAGTACGATGTCGCACTCGTCCGCCGCTTTGTTGACTTCAGCGACTCCACAGCTATCGCAGCCTACAACACCTTCAGCCAGTTCGTCAGCGAAAGCCAGACCATCGACGCCCTTGAGGAGAACGCTCCTAAGTATGGCTACATCGTTGAGAGCGCACGCATTCCCAACACCACCCACTTCATCGCTAACCTGCGTGGTACGCACCCCGCCGTCAAGTGGCTCTTCGCTGATGCCAAGGTGGGACAGGTGTCACAGCCTTACGACCGCGCCAGCGACCAGAACGGCCGTAGCGACTATATCGTTGTGGTTGCCCTGGAGAAGATTCATCCCGTTGGTTACTTCGATCTGGACGCTGTCAACGAGTACGTCAAGAACGAGGTGATGAAGGACAAGAAGTTCGAGCAGCTCGCTGCAAAGCTCAACGGTGTGAAGTCGGTGGCCGAGGCACAGCAGAAGGGTGCCCGCGTTGACACTATCTCGCAGGTGACCTTCCCCACGCCCGTATCACTGATGGGTCAGCGTGAGCGCAGCCTCAGTGGTGCCATCGCAGGCACTGACAAGGGTCAGTTCTCAAAGCATGTCGTCAAGGGTGATAATGGCGCATACGTCTTCCAGGTGCTCGACCGCACTCAGCGTGAGGGTGCACAGTTCGTTGCCAAGAACACTGAGATGCAACAGCAGCAGCAGAACATCCAGGGTGCCTTCCGCAACCTCCTCGGCGACCTCTACCAGAAGGCCAAGGTGGTCGACAAGCGCTACCTCTTCTTCTAAGTTCTACAGAACTGAGAGTAAGGAAACATCCTTAAACCCAAAATCCGAACCGCTCTACGGTTCGGATTTTTTTTGAGAAGTAGTATGGTAGCTAATCTGAACTAAATACTCTGCAAGGCACTATCCTCCCATACATGTGACAATGTAAACGTCTGTTGGCAACGCCCACATGTTTTGCTGATGGCATCGTGAACAATCTTTACCGATTGGTAGCTATAACTGTTTTGGTGGTATATAGTTTCCAATTGGTGGGGGTAATTGCCAATACTGCCGTCATCTGTGCTAAACGGTCGAGAATAGTCGTAAAGTCCAAAGGGTGCTAGCTTTCAGTCATCACTCATTAACCATCAGGTGCCTCAGAGCAGCATGAAGTGGTTTGCACACAGTGCCTGTCACTTTATGCGGTTGGCCTACTACCATATCTTCTGACATGACGAACTACGCCCCAGTAAACGGCCATCTTTTTCTCGTGACACACTTTGACGCTCTAGAGGTGCATTGTTTTGGAGAAAATCTTCACTTCTCACTTGATTCCTCGCTCGTTCAGCGCCTGCTGGTAGCGGCGGGCATTGGCCATGTGTTCGCTGAGGGTGCGTGCGAAGTTGTGAGTGCCTGAGAAGTCCTCCTTGGCACACATGTAGAGGTAGTCGTGGTGGGCGGCGTTGAGCACGGCGTCAAGGGCGGCAGTGCTCGCCACGCGGATGGGACCCGGTGGCAGGCCTTTGTAGCGGTAGGTGTTGTAGGGGCTGTCGACGGTGAGGTGCTTGTTCAGGATGCGGCGCAGTGCGAAGTCCTTCAGTGCGAACTTCACCGTTGGGTCGGCTTGCAGGAGCATGCCTTTGTGCAGACGGTTAAGGTACATGCCTGCAATCATCGGCTTCTCGCCATCGTTGGCTGTCTCCTCGTCGATGATGCTGCCCAGGGTGGCCACCTCGACGGGTGTCAGCCCGATGGCCTCGGCCTTCTGCTGGCGCTCCTTTGTCCAGTAGCCGTCGTGCTCTTTCTGCAGACGGTCGATCAGGCGGTCGATGCCCATGTTCCAGTACACCTCATAGGTGTCAGGGATGAAGAGGGCAGGGATGGTGGCAAGCGAAAAACCGTGCTGGGCGCAGAACGCCGAGTCGAGCAGGGCATTCGCGATAGTAGCACTGTCGAGCATCAGTCGTTGCGACAGCTGCTTGGCCATGCGCTCCATGGTGCGTGCTGGTGGGACGGTGAGCATGACGGGCGTCTGCTGGGCGTTCTTCAGCTTCTTAAACACATCGATGGCCGTTTCGCCGGGCTTCAGCACGTAGTGTCCGGTGTGCAGGCGTGTGGCGTATTCGTAATGGTTGGCGAGTGTGCGGAAGGCGCACATGCCGTGGCTTGTGGACATCGTGTCGAGCTTCACATAGACGGAGTCGGCAGTGTCGTCGTTGTCGATGTAGAGCGATTTGTTACTGTCGCCACGCAGGAAACCGGTGAAGAAGAAATAGTAGGCGATGGCCACACAGCAGAGCAGGCAGACAAAGGCTGCTGCGAGATAGTATTTGGTCTTGATGGTGCTCATTTGAACATGTTTTTTTCGTAATCGGCTGCAAAGGTACGGAATATTTGGGAGGTAAAAAAGGAAAAAGTCGAAAAAGTAAAAAGGTAATGAAGTTAAAGGGAGTTAAAGGGGGCGCATTCTGCCCAAAAATGTGTACCTTTGCAAACAGCAGAAACCATAAAACAACTATTACCTATGCTAAAACGACTTTTCCTGTCATTAACGGCTGTCATCGCCATGACGGCGACGGCCGATGTCAAGCCCTACTGGCTCGACCCCAATGTGAACCAAGTGAACCGTGAGGCACGTCGTGCCGCCTTCTTCGCCTATGAGAGTGCCGACAAGGCCATGGCGGGCGACAAGGCCAAGAGCGACCGCTACCTGTCGATGGAGGGTGCCTGGCGCTTTAACTTTGTGAAGGACCACAACCTGGCTCCCCAGAGCTTCTTCGCGCTGACCTTCGACGACAGTGGTTGGGGGACGTTCCCCGTGCCTGGCCTCTTCGAGATTGAGGGCTACGGCGACAAGATCTACAAGAACATGGGCTATGCGTGGAGCACCACCTTTGAGAACAACCCGCCCTACATCGGCGAGACCAACAACTACACAGGCTCCTATCGTCGCACCTTCGAGCTGCCTGCCAACTGGCAGGGACAGGAGGTGTACTTCCATGTCGGGTCGGCCACGAGCAATCTCACCGTGTGGGTCAACGGCAAGTTCGTGGGCTACTCGGAGGACTCGAAGGTAGCTGCCGAGTTCAACATCACGAAGTACCTGAAGAAGGGCCGTAACCTTATTGCCATGCAGGTGATGCGCTGGTGTGACGGTAGCTATTTGGAGGACCAAGACTTCTGGCGTTTTACGGGTATTGCCCGCGAGGTGTATCTCTATGCCCGTCCGAAGGTGCATGTTCAGGACATCATCGTCGGCCAGGACTGGCAGAACGGTCAGGGTCTGCTCGACGTGAAAGTGAAGTTGCAGGGAAAGGGCACTGTCGAAGGCCGCCTGCTCGATGCCGAGGGTCGCGAGGTTGCCACTCCGACGGTGACCGTCAATTCTCAATTCTCAAATCTTACATCTCAAATCAGCAACGTCAAGGCGTGGACAGCCGAGACACCTTATTTATATACGTTGCAGATCACGCTCAAACAGGGCGACAAAGTGCTTGAGGTGGTCAACCAGCGCGTCGGTTTCCGCCATATCGAGATTAAGGGCGGCCAGCTGCTCGTTAACGGCCAGCCTATTCTCATCAAGGGTGCCGACCGTCACGAACTGGATCCCGATGGTGGTTACATCGTCTCCGTGGAGCGCATGATTCAGGACATCCGTATCATGAAGCAGCTGAACATCAATGCCGTGCGCACCTGCCACTATCCTGACGACCCGCGCTGGTACGACCTGTGCGACGAGTACGGCATCTACCTCACTGCTGAGGCCAACCTCGAGAGCCACGGCATGGGCTACAAGGAGAAGACGCTGGCCATCCGCAGCGACTTCGAGAAGATGCACCTTGAGCGTAACGAGGGCAACGTCCTGTTGTTCAGAAACCATCCTAGCATTATTGTCTGGTCGCTGGGCAACGAGTCCGGCTACGGTCCTAACTTCGAGAAAGCCTACGACTGGGTGAAGCAGACCGACTCGACGCGCCCCTGCCAGTATGAGCGGGCTGGACTGGAGGGCAAGACCGACATCCACTGCCCGATGTATGCTGGCTATCAGCATTGTGAGAAATACTCGCAGGGCGACGACCCTCGCCCACTCATCCAGTGCGAGTATGCCCATGCCCTGGGTAACTCGATGGGTGGCTTCAAGGAGTACTGGGAGCTCATTCGCAAGTACCCGAAGTATCAGGGTGGCTACATTTGGGACTTTGTCGACCAGGCTCTGCGCGACAAGAGCCCCATCACTGGCCGCGAGATCTTCACCTATGGTGGCGACTACGGTCAGTATCCCGCCAGCGACTATAACTTCAACTGCAACGGCATCATCGCTCCCGACCGTCGTCTGAATCCCCATGCCTACGAGGTGCAGTACTACTACCAGAACGTGTGGGTTGCCGACAAGGGCTTCAAGGATGGTAAGTTAGAGGTCTACAACGAGAATTTCTTCAAGACGCTCGACGACCTGCAGCTCGAGTGGTTCGTGGGCGGTGCTACCGGCAGTGGTCACCACCGCGATGGCGTGCCTCAGGGCCTGACTTACGGTCATGGCGGCACCATCGACATCAGTGGCATCCAGCCACAAGAGCGCAAGGTGATTACCGACGAGGCGCTGCGCAGCACCATTGCACGCGTGCTGGGTCACCATGGCGACCAGGAGCTCTTCCTGAACTTCTACTTCAAGTCGAAGAACGGTGCGCCCCTCGTCGACAAGGGACAGGTGATGGCCCGCCAGCAGTTCTGTCTGAATGGCTATCAGTTCCCAGAGCTGAAGGCTGTCGAGGGACCTGGCGTCGCCAAGGAGGAGACGAACAGCTACGTGAAGCTCATGGCCAACGGCACCGAGATGTCGGTGGGCAAGTGGACGGGACTCATCGACTACCTGAACGTCGACGGTCAGCAGATGCTGCAGTTCCGTGAGTCGATTGTGCCGGAGTTCTGGCGCGCACCCACTGACAACGACTACGGTGCTGGGTTGCAGCGCCGCTTCGAGACCTGGAAGAATCCGCAGATGAAACTGAAGGATTGTTCTGTAAGCGGTAATGTCATTACTGCCCATTTCGACATGCCCGACCAGAAGGCACAGCTCTCGATGACCTATACGTTAACCGAAAATGGTGAAGTGATTGTACGTGAACAGCTTACGACCGACAAGGACGCGAAGGTCAGCAACATGTTCCGCTTTGGTATGGCGCTGCAGATGCCTCGCCAGTTCGACCATGTGAAGTATTATGGCCGTGGCCCCGTGGAGAACTACATCGACCGTCACGACAGCGAGTTCATCGGTGTCTACGAGAACGAGGTGGCGAAGGAGTACTTCGACTATGTGCGTCCGCAGGAGAGTGGTAACCACACCGACGTGCGCTGGTTCCGCGTTGTTGATGGAGCGGGTAGGGGACTCGAGTTCTACGCTGGCGCTCCGATGGAGTGCAGCGCCCTGCCGTACACCGTCGACCAGCTGGACGACGGTCCCGACAAGGACCATGCCTGGGGCCATCACAGTGGCGACCTCGTCCCTGCCGGCAAGACGCAGGTGCACATCCAGCAGCGCCAGTTCGGCCTTGGCTGTGTGAACTCGTGGGGCGCCTGGCCGCACGATCCTTATCTCATGCCTTATCAGGACTATGACTTCACGTTTGCCATCAAGCCGGTGAAGTGAGATGAAAGATGAAAGATGAAAGATGAAAAATGAAAGATGGAAGAAGATGAAATATGAAAGCGGATTGTTTGGCGTTTTCGGACTGAAGCGTTTTAGGACTGCTCCTCATTTTTCATCTTGCATCTTTCTTCTTTCATTTTTCATTTTTCATCTTTCATTTACAACCGCATGGGCGCAGCAGCGGTTCCATAAGGAGATGCCTGCTGGCAACTACAGCGGTATCTGCCCCTTAGGTGACAACCGCTATGCCGTGGTCAGTGACAAGTCGGCTGACGACGGCTTTTTCGTCTTCCACATCGCCATCGACAGCGTCCGCCAGCGCATCACCTCGCTCACCAACGAGGGCTACCGCACCAGCGGAGAGACAAACCGCGACATGGAGGCCATCTGCTACCGTCCGTCATCGCGTACCTTATTTGTTGCGGGCGAGCGCGACAACGAGGTCTATGAATACACACTCGACGGCCAGCGCACGGGACGCCGTCTGCAGATGCCCGACTACATCCGCAAAGCAAGCCACAACTACGGCATCGAGGCACTCTGCTACGACAGCATCGCCCACCGCTTCTTTCTTACCACCGAGCGCCCACTGCCTGGCGATTCGCTGCTGCGCATACAGGCGTTCAACGATGATTTGCAGCCCGCTGGGGGATTCTTTTACAAGCCCGACGCACCGATCAGCCGTAAGTACTTCCACGGTGTGTCTGAGTTGTGCGCCCTGGCCGACGGGCGTCTTCTTGTGCTCGAGCGCCAATTGCGCGTGCCTCGTTTGAAGGTGGGCGCCAAGAGCGTCGTAAGGGTTTATGAGGTGGTGCTGGAAAACCCGGATATTCCGGATAATCCGGAAAACCCGGAAACTCCGGAAATTCCGGAAAACCCGGATAATCCGGAGAACCCCGATAATCCTGCGGCCCCCGATGGGCACATTATAGCCGCATCCTCTAAAGTCCTAGCCGAGAAACGGCTGTTGTTAGAGTTTCGTACGCGTTTGACGCTTACCTCTCGAAAGTTTGCAAATTACGAGGGTCTCTGCCAGCCGCAGCCAGGTCTGCTGCTTTTGGTTGCCGATTCGCAGAATCGTTATAAAGGCATCCTTCGCGATTGGTTGAAGGTGCTTATGATTGATAATTGATTTCCTACAACCAGCAGCCCCATTCCGTAAACCTTCTTGCTTTAAAGTAGGGGCATCGGTTGACCTCCGGCAGTTAACCCTTCCTTTCTACAACAAAGGTAAGCAAAAACTGTGATATCTCTTCATTCTAAAAGGGCAAACAATGCCGCAGTTTTATCAAACAGAGGCGCAGTTTTATCAAACACTGACACAGTTTTATCAAACATTGGCATTGTTTTAACTTTATCCCGTACTTTACGACCTAAAACTCAGGCCCATCGTAACCTTAACCCAGCAGATTTCATTGGAAGATCTCCGACTGGTGATGAAAACTCCTCAACTTCCGCATGTAATGAGCGCCCAATGCATCTAACTTGTTTCTCCTCTACACATGTAATGAGCGCCCAATGCATCTAACTTGTTTCTCCTCTACACATGTAATGAGCGCCCAATGCATCTAACTTATCCCCTTCTACTGGAGAACTTTGGAGAAGTCTTTTACGATTGTTGTTACTGACAACCAATTTGGGATTACCTGATGATCTTCCGGCTCTTGCCGTTCTCCTGCACGATGCTGACGCCGTGGGTGGCAATGGGCTGCTGCTGTCCGAGGAGGTTGTAACATCGGGTGGGGGAGTATGGTGCGGGACTTGGGGCAAGCGGGGAACGGATGGCGCTTTCGTCGGTAGTGATGGGCGTGATGACGAAGTTGTCGAAGCGCATCTGCGAGTCGTGTACACGGAAGCCGGCGCGTCCCGTGATGAAAGGCCGTGGGTCGGTATAGGTGATGGCGGGCTGTTCCATGTCGTCCAAATAGCAACGGATGGTAGCTCCTACGACCTCCACTTTCATGTGGTGCGTCACGGCAGGGTCAACGTTACGGTTGGCAGATGCGAGCACCTCCCATCCGTAATTATGCCTGCCGAGGGCCACTGAGGTGGTGCCCGCAATGAAGATGTAGCCCTGCAGGAAGTCAGTGCCAAGCACGGGGTTGTCGTCGGCACCACCTGTCGAGGCGTTGATGGTTCTGAAGAGCAGTCCGCCATTCATGGCGCCGGTGGTGTAGGTGACGTCACATTCAACGGTGTAGTCCGTCATGTGGATGTCATCATAGCCGCCAATGAGCATCTTGCCGTAGCGTCCGGTCGACTCCAGCTGTCCGTCGACAATGTTCCAGATTCCCTCGCGGTAGCCCCACTCCGTGCTGAAGCCCTCGTCGAAGTTGTCGGCCATGACGTGTGGAGTTTGCACGCCGCGTCGGATGTTGTATTCGTAGATATAAGGTTCACCGTCAGTGACTTCCACCGTCAGCTCGTGATGTCCGCCAGGCAGTGGTATGCGCTGCATGGTCTCAACAACAAGGTTCAGGCGCGATGCGGGCAACTCTACATTATCGGCTACGACGTTGCCGTCCAGCAACAGGCGCAGATGGGCATCAGCCGACGAACGATAGCGCACGCCGATGTTGTAGACGTTGTCGCGCTGGATGTTCACCTGATACTTCATGGCACTGCCTGCCGGGCACTGCATGTAGGTAGAGTTGCCGATGGCCATGGAGAACTTGACGGAGCGCACATTGTCCGACTTCTCCTTACACAAGTTTGCGGCCAGCATGCCGGGCAGGGGCAGGCTGACATCGAGAATGCCGTTGCCGTCGACATAAGGGCTGACGGCGATGTAGCTAAAGTCAGCCGCACAGTCGTTGCTGACATAGCCCACGCTGCCCTGTTGCAGTTGCCACGACAGCTGGCCCTTGCGCATGCCGTCGATGTAGACTCTTAGCATGCGTCCACTCTTTTCCACACGCAGGGCGTGCCAGCAGGCAGGGTCGAAGTCGGTGGGCAGTGCATAGGATGTGCTGTTGCTGAGGACACCTTCAACATAGTTGTTTACCTGTAGCTTGCGTTGGGAGACGTCGATGACCGCTTCGGCATAGGTGTGTTCGTCCTGCCATGAGAAGAGGGCACCGCAGTAACCACTTTCGCCAACGGCCTTGACAGTGAATTCCGCCGTGTAGTCTTCATAGCTGCAGGGCGTGAAAACGGCAGTGTGGAGACCATTCGTGGCGCTTTGCGAGAGGTGGTCGCTGTCGATGATCTGCCACATGCCCTCCTTGTCTGTCGTCCAGTCGCTGCCGATGTCCGTGCGTTCAAAGTAGTCGTTGGTGGCTATGAGAGGACGGTCTTGTGCCCAGTCTGAGGGGCCTGTCATCATCAGCTTGTCGCCGTTCCAAGCGATGCGCTCGAAGTTCAGCAGACGGTGTGACTTATCATGCAGGAGGTTGTGGTAGCAAAAGAAATAGGTGTCGAGGTCAGGGCCGATGAAGGCCGAGCCGTGGCCCAAGGCCTTGTGCTCGAATGTCTCAGTGTCGATGAGGATGGGGTTTTGCTCGCTTTGCGGCCTAAATCCCGACAGTGGCGAGCCTTTGCTCATGGCGTAGTCGATGCGATAGCCGTTGGTCCACACATGGTTGCCAGTATAGAGCAGGTAGTAGATGCCATTGCGCTTGAACATGCAAGGGCCTTCTGTCCATTGCCCCGACATGCAGCACCCCAGGTTCACGTCGTCGCCGAAGCTGAGGTGCGTGGGCATGGCGCATCCGTGGATGCCGGCATTGTTGGCGTGGAGGAAATACCATTTGCCGTCGTCGTCGACATACATCGATCCGTCGATGTCGCGTCCCATGTTAGCGGTCTGGTGGACGAAAGGCCCCGTGGGACTATCGCTCGTCAGAATATAGTGACCTCCGCCACGCGGCGACGTGCACATGTAGAAACGCCCATTCCAGTAGATGACCTCTGGTGCGTATGCGTCGTAGGTCGTCTGGTCGGTGCTGCAGATATAGGCCGTCGACCAGTTTTCAAGGTCCTTCGAGCGCCAGCAGAAGATGCGCTCGTCGCGTGCACTGACGTAGAGGTAGTAGTAGCCACGGTATTTCAGAATGTACGGGTCGCCGTAGCCTCCCGGGTGACCACCTTCGGCACGCATGGGGTTGGTCCACGCAAGGGCCGTGGTACACATCAATCCGAGGAAGGTCAGCAGTAGGAATGTTCTTTTCATTGTCGTTGCTATTGTTTTGTGTTGTCTTTGATGGTGCAAAGGTACAATGATCCCATTGGCCAAACTTTGCACCAATACATTCGTTATTCACCCACTTTCAGGATGATGCTGGTGGCCCCAATGGTGAAGAGGGTGCCGTCGGCAATGATACGCCGTTCGCGTGGTGGAATCTCCACATTGTCGACGAAGGTGCCTGTGTTGCTGTTCATATCGCGTAGCACGAACTTCAGGTTACCCTGCTTGTCACGACTGACGTTGATGGCGCAATGGGTAAGGTCGACGCTGGGGTCTACTGTCTCGATTGGTGTGTTGATGGGGTTCCCTTTCTGGTAACGGCCAATCACGTTGTCGCCCATCTGCAGGGGAATGACCTGCTTGTAGTGGAACACGTTCTCGATGACGACAATGCAGGCGCCCGTCGACTGACTGTCGGCAGCCGAGGTGGCCGCAGCTGTCGCTGACGGGTCGTTGAGCTGCTTGTTCTCTTCTTTCTGCGTGTCGCGCAGCTTGGAGACGCCTATGCGGATGCCAAACTGCTTACCGCACTCAGGACATTGGAACACCAGCGACTGTCCGGCCGCATACTGAGTCTCGTCAAAGGTGATGAAATGATCGCACTTAGGGCAACGGACACGCTTCATAGTAAAGAATAAGAATTAGGAAAGAAATGCTACGGCTTCAGCTTCATGACCCATGCCTGCTTGAAGTTGCCATTCTGCTGACGAAGGTCGCGAAGGGCATCGTAGGCGGCACGTTCAGAAGGATAACTGCCATAAACCACGCGACGCATGGACTTGCTGTTGATGACGCGCGTATCGTTGAACCCTGATGTCTGCAGCTCAGCGACAAAAGCATCGGCGTTTTGCTGACTGATCTGGCATGCCAGCACCAGGCAGAAGGTAGGCACTGCGGGCTGTGAGGGCGTGGCGGGAACAGACACCTCAGAACGCTCGGCAGTCACCGATTCGCTTTCGGCAGCGGGGGCTTTTTCCACACTGTCAGCAGTCGGCATGTTAATCGTCGTGCTTTCAGGAAGGACTGGCTCAGCCGTGACGCTTGGCGCCGTGACGGCCGGCGCTGACCCCGTGGTCAGCAGTCCACT
The DNA here is from genome assembly GCA_017417465.1 of Prevotella sp. Lineage (GTDB taxonomy): Bacteria > Bacteroidota > Bacteroidia > Bacteroidales > Bacteroidaceae > Prevotella. The sequence goes on from JAFPZD010000018.1 coordinate 40,065, forward strand.
CTGCAGCATGTTGTTCTGATGGCTGACGGGCGTGCCAATCATCAGGAAAGCAACGATGGCGGCAGCAGCGGCAACCATGTTGCGCAGCCATGATATCTTAATGGTGATAGCATGCTCCTCTGGGAGTGGGGTAGGCGCAGCGGAAGAGGCTGGGCGTGTGACGGCAGCCACCCGTCGTGGCAACTCGAAAGAGCTGAGCCCATAGAGCTGCGGTGTGAGAATACCAGCCTCGCAGGGCTCAAATTCAAGTTTCCCTTCCTCGTTGTAATGCAGCAGACCGATGTCGTGCAACTCATACTGGCGCTCAGTCTCAAGATGCTGTCGCAGCTCACGCACTTCGGCTTCCACACGGCGCAGCGCTTCCGGATAGCTGATGTCGTAAGCCTCTATGTATGACTGCACTAAGAGCGAATCGTTCAATTTGAGCTGAGGATTGAAGCCCAGAGTGCGCAGTGGGGGAAGGAACGTAGCGTCGGCTTCATTGTAGCTTGCTTCGACATAGTGAGCCATAAAGCCCCCTAAATCAGGCACAATGACGCAATCGTTCGTCAAAAGCAGAATCTCAATATGTCGGTCAAGTTCAATCACGAGTGCAAAGGTACGGCTTTTTTCTGAGATGTGCAAATAAAAAATAGGAAAAAGTTGCTCGTTTTTGGAAATAAATGCTTAATTTTGCACCATGAAACAAACAGTTAAGACAAGCTATGGAATATAGAGAAACTGAAATAAAAGGTGTTTATGTAATTGAGCCACGGGTGTTTACCGACGACCGTGGTTACTTCATGGAAGCATTTAAACAGGCAGATTTCGATGCGCATATCGGTCACGTTGATTTCATTCAGGACAATGAGTCCATGTCGTCGAGGGGTGTCATTCGTGGATTACACTATCAGAAAGGTGACTTTGCACAGGCCAAGCTGGTGCGCGTCATCAAGGGACGCGTGCTCGACGTGGCAGTCGACATCCGCAAGTGTTCGCCGACTTTCGGCCGTCACGTTGCCGTTGAACTCAGCGACGCAAACAAGCTTCAGTTCTTTATTCCTCGTGGCTTTGCCCATGGCTTCTTGGTATTGAGCGACGTTGCCATTTTTACTTATAAAGTAGATAATGTGTATGCACCGCAGGCAGAGGCGGGCATCCGTTGGGACGACCCTGCCCTGGGCATCGACTGGCCCGTAGAGGGTATGGACATTCTGACGAGCGCGAAGGACCTGAAAGCTCCCTTGTTGCGTGATGCCGTGCTGTTCGACTGACAGAAATACAACCTTAATCAATAAACAACAAACGAAATGAACATAGCAGTTGTAGGAACAGGCTACGTCGGACTGGTGTCGGGCGCTTGCTTTGCTGAGACTGGTGTAAATGTGACATGTGTCGATGTGGACGCCCAGAAGATTGAGCGTCTGCAGAAAGGTGAGATACCCATCTACGAGCCCGGGCTCGACCAGATTGTGCTGAAGAACGTAAAGGCTGGTCGTCTGAAGTTTACCACCGACCTCGCTTCGGTGCTTAACGATCAGGAGATAGTGTTTTCGGCCGTGGGCACGCCGCCCGACGAGGACGGCTCTGCTGACTTGAAGTACGTGTTGCAGGTTGCCCGCACCATTGGTGAGCACATGAACAAATATCTGGTGGTGGTGACAAAGTCGACCGTCCCCGTTGGTACTGCCAAGAAAGTTCACGACACGATAGCTGCAGAACTGGCAAAGCGTGGCGTCGACATTCCCTTCGACGTGGCTTCCAACCCGGAGTTCCTTAAGGAGGGTAACGCCATCAAGGACTTTATGAGTCCCGACCGCGTGGTGGTGGGCGTCGACAGCGAGAAAGCCAAGAAGACGCTCTCACGCCTGTATAAGCCGTTCATGATGAACAACTTCCGCGTCATCTTTATGGACATCCCCTCGGCTGAGATGACGAAGTATGCCGCCAACTCCATGCTGGCTACGCGCATCTCGTTCATGAACGACATCGCCAACCTTTGCGAGCTCGTGGGTGCAGATGTAAATATGGTACGCGCGGGAATAGGCAGCGACACCCGTATTGGTCGAAAGTTCCTTTATGCTGGCTGTGGCTATGGCGGCTCGTGCTTCCCCAAGGATGTGAAAGCCCTTATCAAGACGGCCGACCAGAATGGCTATTCCATGGAGGTGCTGAAGGCTGTCGAGAACGTCAACGAGCGCCAGAAGTCCATCCTCTTCGACAAACTGGTGAAGGCTTATGGCAACGAGAGCCTGAAGGGCAAGACCATTGCCATGTGGGGCTTGTCGTTCAAACCCGAGACCGACGACATGCGTGAGGCGCCTGCACTGGTGATAATCGAGCGGCTGCTGGCTGCAGGTTGCTCTATTCGTGCCTACGACCCCATCGCTATGGATGAGTGCAAGCGCCGCATTGGCGACAAGATCACGTACTGTCGCGACATGTACGATGCCGTCCTTGATGCTGACGCTCTGTTGCTGCTTACGGAGTGGAAGGAGTTCCGTCTGCCTACATGGGGCGTCATCAAGAAGGCTATGCGTAAGCCGCTGGTCATCGACGGTCGTAACATTTTTGACATTGAGGAGTTGCAGGAGAACGACTTTGAGTATCACTGCATCGGTAAGTGAAGAGTTAAGAGTGAAACAGTGAAACGGACGAGTCTGATTGTTGGGATATTGGGCATGGTGTTGCTGACGGCCTGCTGGCGTCAGGGCAAGGAGCCTGTGGTTGTCGACGTTGAGGAGCATGAGAACGCCGAAGCGAAGGCCATGCTTCAAGGCATCTGGACGGAGCGTGGCACTGATGATGTGTCGTTCCGTGCTGAGGGCGACTCCATCTATTATCCTGACGAGACCAGCCAACCCACTGCTTTCCGTATCATAGGCGACTCGTTGGAGCTTGGGAAGAACCGCTACCTGATTGTGCGCCAGACGGAGAACTTCTTCTGCTTCCGAAACCAGGCAGGCGATGAGGTGGAATTGGTGAAGAGCGAACAGGTCGACGACACGTTAGCTTTTATCCATCGCCAGCCTGAAATGCTGAATGTTACGGAGGTTGTGAAATTCGACTCCGTCGTAAACTACAACGGCAAGCGCTACCACTGGTATATTGCCGTGAATCCCACACGTCAGCGCGTGACCAAGATGGTTTACAACAACGATGGCGTCGGTGTGGAGAACATCTACTACGACAATATTATTCACATCGGACTGTTCCAGGGGGCGCAGCGCCTCTATTCGCACAACTTCAACAAGCAGATGTATCGCAACGACGTGCCACAGGACTTCCTCGAGCAGGCCATCCTTGGTAACATGCAGTTCGACCACGTCGATGCCGATGGCTTCCATTTCAATGCTACCATCTGCATCCCTGATGGCATTAGCTGTTACATGGTGGAGACCCTCGTCGGATTTGGTGGCGAAGTAACGATGAAGTTGCTGGAGTATTGAATGTTTGAAGGAGTAAAGGAGTAGAGGAGGTGAAGTAGAATAGACCTATCACCCTTAAACCCAAATTGGTCATTAGAAACAATATCCGTAAGAGACCTCCCCTAGCTTGAAGAGAAGATTTTGTCCGCTTAAGGACTAAATCGTGTCCGCTTAAGGACAAAAATCTTCAAGCTATGGGAGGTCTCTTGTGCTAACGACTGATTCGGCCTTATGGTACATCGCGCTTTCTACCCCGGGGGTCTCCCCGGCAGTATTCCGCCAGCCTTTCAGCCCTTGCTTCACAAAAGATTCGGAAAGATGCAAAACCATTCACATCGGATGTAACAGACTCATTGCAAGCCACTTATGGTGAAGGGTTCCTTCGGTCAACCTAAC